>NZ_QFFX01000025.1:0-37506 GCF_023522295.1 Prevotella sp. TCVGH
CGCAGAAGATTCCATGCACATTTTTGTCACATAAAAGAAAACGACTCTAAATTATGCACATTTTTGTCATATAAGCCACCTTTTCCTTTTGTACTTTCTGCCCATAGGAGCAATATCTTGCCATGGATAGCGTTATCTTTCATGTATATACACAAATAAATAAGGTATGATAGAATATATTCGGGGTGAATTAACAGAATTAACTCCTGCTCAAGCTGTACTCGAGGCGGCTGGTATTGGCTATAGCTTAAATATTTCATTGAACACTTACAGTGCCATTCAAGGCAAGAAAGAAGTGAAGTTGTATGTCCATGAATCGCTCGTAACAGGTGGAAGAGATGACAATTTTACATTCTATGGCTTTTATTCCAAGCAAGAACGTGATTTGTATCGCATGTTGATAACCGTTTCGGGTGTAGGGGCTAACACGGCTCGGATGATACTCTCCGCCATTTCTCCTGCCGAATTGTGCAACGTGATAGCCAATGGAGATGAGCGAATGTTGAAGTCTGTCAAGGGAATAGGATTAAAGACAGCACAACGCATCATTGTAGACTTGAAGGATAAGATTGTAAGTAGTGGCATCGCTACCGAGCTACACGTGAGCGATCAGCCGCAGAATATGGTGCATAGTGGTATTCGTGATGAGGCTGTAAGTGCGCTCACAATGTTAGGCTTCTCGCCCGCACCGAGTGCGAAGGTAGTAGAATCTATTCTAAAGGAGAGTGATTCGATGCCTGTAGAACAAGTTGTAAAATTGGCACTGAGTCGCATTAAATAAAACAAGTTCGGCAAATCGTCAAGCTGAGGACGCAGCGGAAGCATGGAGTTGAGAAGACGTATTTATAGTTTGCTGCTGGTGTTACTCGTCATGAGTATGGCGGGATATGCCTTTACTTTACCTTATTGGCAAGGCAGAGGTGTACAGCGTGTGCAACAACAGACTCCTCAAAAGCCCCAAAAACGCAATAAGAAGGATACTGTTCAGGTAAAGGTACAGCCTGAAATCGAGGACGAAACCCATATACCCGACTCTCTTTTACATCCAAGATGGAAAATACAGCGCACCACTCCTGTCATATTCGACGACTTAGAGGAAAGTCCTTTAGACTTAAAGCGTCCCCGAAATCTGAACCAAGATGTGGTTTATAATGACACGCTGAATCGGTATATCTTTGGATCTAAGATAGGTAACTCTTGGGTGAATGCTCCTATTATGATGGCACCTCAAGAATATCGCAAGTGGAGTGAGCAACAACTCTTTAAGCAGTACTTTAGGACAAAGAACGCAGAAGTTTTCGAGAAAAAAGGAAAAGAGAAGTTCGACTTCACCGATATGCACTTTGATTTAGGACCAGCCGAGAAGATTTTTGGACCTGGAGGAGTGCGTATCAAGACACAAGGTACGGCAGAGCTAAAGTTTGGTGGAACGATAAAAAAGATTGACAACCCCTCTTTGCCTATCCGAAACCGAAAGATGACCACGATGAACTTTGATGAAAAAATCAATCTGAACGTCAACGGTAGGGTTGGAGATAAGGTGAATATGAACTTGAACTACAACACTGACGCTACATTCGACTTTGATGCGCAGAACATGAAGTTGAAGTACGACGGCAAGGAGGATGAAATCATCAAACTGGTAGAAGCAGGTAACGTGTCGTTTCCCTCTAACTCGTCGCTCATTAAGGGTGCCAGTTCATTGTTCGGACTTCGTACCGATATGCAATTTGGTAAGCTAAAGTTGCAGATGGTGGCATCACAAAAGAAATCATCTGACAAGACTGTATCTTCAAAAGGCGGCAAACAGTTTACGCCTTTCGAAATAAATGTGGCGAATTATGAAGAGAACAGGCATTTCTTTCTGTCACAATATTTCCGCAAGCAGTATGATGAAAATATGAAATCGTTACCCAACATCACCTCTGGGGTAAAGATTAACCGCATGGAGATATGGGTAACCAACAACTCGGGGGTGACGACGAACACTCGTAATATTATAGCCTTCACTGATTTGGGTGAGAATGAAAAGGTGTCAAATCCTTTATGGAACACCACCATGCAGAAGGTTCCATCTAATCAGGCAAACAGCGTATATTCTACCATTGTAAACACTTATGGCATTGTGCGTAACATCGACCAAGCTAACTCAGTATTAACATCTGCAGGATTGGTAGGAGGCGTGGACTATGAAAAGCTGGAACGGGCTCGTTTACTCAATCCTTCGGAATACAAAGTGAATACCGCCTTGGGCTATGTGTCGTTGAAAACTGGTCTGCAAACCGATCAGGTATTAGCAGTGGCGTACGAATATACGTATGGAGGAACAACGTTTCAGGTGGGCGAATTTGCCAGAGATGTGACCGATGTCAATGCCGCATTGTTCGTAAAGTCATTAAAAAATACCAGCAATAACCCACAGCAGGGCAACTGGGACTTGATGATGAAAAACGTCTATGAATTAGGTAATTCTATCGAACGTGAGAAATTTAGATTAGATGTGAAGTATCAAAGCGATACGGCAGGCGTTTATCTTACTTATATCCCAGAAGCACAAGTAAAAAATCAGCCTATCATAAGACTGTTAGGTGCTGACCGTTTGGACAATAACAACAAGGTGCATAGCAACGGTTATTTTGACTATGTAGAAGGATATACCGTGAGTGATGGGCGTGTGTTCTTTCCAAAGGTGGAACCTTTTGGGAGTTTTATCCTCAATTATCTTAGAGACAAGGGCGTTCAGCATCCAGAGAAATATGCTTTTACCGAACTGTATGATTCGACAAAGACAGTAGCCAAACAAATTGCCGAGAAGAATAAATACGTACTCATGGGGCAGTATCGAGGTTCAGCCGCTAATGTTATCTCTTTAGGGGCATACAATGTTCCTCAAGGTTCGGTCGTGGTAACGGCAGGAGGAGTGCGACTTACAGAGAATGCTGACTATTCTGTAGACTACGCAGCAGGTGAGGTCACCATCTTGAACAAAAGTATCTTGGATGCGGGGACAAATGTCAATGTTTCTTTAGAGAGTAATACAGACTTTGCACAGGAACGCAAAACAATGTTCGGACTTAACTGGGAATACGATTTTAGCAAAGACTTTCAGTTGAGTGGTACTGTACAACATTTGTCTGAGCAAGCACTGACGAACAAGGTAAATATGGGGGCAGAACCGCTCAACAATACTCTTTGGGGAGTTAACCTTAATTGGAAAAAAGAAAGCCAGTGGCTCACAAGTTTGTTAGATAAAATACCCTTCTTGCATCTTACGCAACCTTCGCACATTTCATTCAATGCCGAATTTGCACAACTCATCGCAGGGCAGAGCCACGGTACACAAGACAATGCCTCATACTTGGACGACTTTGAGAATACAACTACAAAGATAGATGTTTCTACACCAGCCTCGTGGGTCATGTCGAGCGTGCCTTCCATGTTCCCAGAGCATAGCGACAAGACCTCCTTGCGTAGCGGATTTAACCGCTCGTTGTTGGCATGGTACACCATAGACCCTCTGTTTACTCGTCGTAGCAGTTCACTGACGCCCAGCCATATCAAAAGTGATTTGGAACAGTTGTCTAACCATTATGTGCGCGAGGTGTATGTGCGTGAGTTGTATCCCACTCGAGATCAAAGCAGTTATAGTGGTGCTACCGCTACAATCCCTATCCTCAACTTGGCGTATTATCCTGCCGAACGAGGGCCATATAATTTCAATCCTGACCTTACTGCCGATGGCTTCTTGAACCATCCGCAAGAGAAATGGGGAGGAATGATGCGAAAATTAGATTATAGTGATTTCGAAGCGTCCAACATCGAGTACATAGAATTTTGGATGCTCGACCCATTTATCTATACCAGAAGAGACGGAACGGCTCATCAGTATGGTGGAGACTTTTATATCAACCTCGGAGAGGTGAGTGAAGATATATTGCACGATGGCAAAAAGTTTTATGAGAGCGGACTCCCCGTCGACGGAAGTCAATCCTTTACGACAACGCAATGGGGTAAAGTACCCACACAACCCAGCGTTACTTATGCCTTTGCAACGAGCAAGGGAGCAAGGGCTTTGCAGGATTTAGGTTTCAATGGACTGACCAATGAGGAAGAGAAAAACTTTGCCGCTTATCAAGATTTCTTACGTCAAATACAAGGAAAAGTAAACCCTGCTGTGTTTGAAGCCATTTTGAAAGATGTAGCAAACGATGATTATCATTATTTCCGTGGGCGTGATTATGATGAGATGCAAGCCTCTATTCTGCGTCGTTACAAATATATCAACAATCCGCAAGGTAATTCGCCCGATACAGAAAACCGTAGTGAGCGTTACGACACCTCTTATAAAAGTATGCCTGATGTGGAAGACATCAACCAAGATTATACTTTGAACGAATATGAGAAGTACTTTCAGTACCACGTTTCTATTCGTCCAGAGGATTTGGTGGTGGGACAAAATCACATTGTAGACAAACGAGAAGCAACTGCGCCTTTGCGTAATAAGAAGAATGAAAAGGTGACTTGGTATCAATTTCGCATTCCTATTCGTGACTTTGAACGCCGATTTGGCTCCATCTCCGACTTTACCAGCATCCGCTTCATGCGTATGTTCTTAACAAGATTTGAGAAGCCCATCGTACTTCGCTTTGGAAGTCTTGACCTTGTGCGTGGCGATTGGCGTATCTATCAGCAGCAACTCGACCCCTCTTCTGCCCAAACGGGTACGATGTCGGTGAGTTCGGTCAACATAGAGGAAAACAATGACAAGTCACCTGTCAACTATGTGTTGCCTCCAGGCATCGTTCGAGCACAAGATCCAACCCAGCGGCAGTTAGTAGAAGCGAACGAGCAGGCATTAGACTTGATTGTTCAACACTTGGCAACAGGAGAGTCGAAGGCGGTCTATAAAAATACGTCTGTCGATTTGCGGCAGTACAAGCGTATGCAAATGTTTGTGCATGCCAATGCCATGGAGCAAAACACTACCAATCTGCAAGACAATCAGTTGGCTGTCTTCGTGCGATTGGGGAACGATTACAAAAGCAATTACTATGAGTATGAAATACCGTTGCGATTAACAGAACCCGGTGTGTACGACCGTTATTCGCTTGCTTCGGTGCGAAAAGTCTGGCCTGAGGAGAATATGTTAGATATTCCACTTACGGTATTTACGGAAGTAAAGAAAGAAAGAAACAAGGCGAAGGCGCAGGGACAAGCATCATACAATCGAGTATTTACCTCTTATGATGCAGAGCGTCCAAATAACAAGGTTAGCGTAATGGGTAATCCAACGCTTGGTGAAGTAAAAACGATGATGATTGGCGTACGCAACAAGTCGGGCGAGGTGAAGTCGGGTGAGGTATGGGTGAACGAACTCCGTCTATTGGAATACAACAACGAAGGAGGCTGGGCGGCACAAGGAAACTTAAATGTGCAGTTGTCTGACTTTGGTACTTTCAATGTGCAGGGACGTTATATGAGCGAAGGATTTGGCGGTTTGGAAGAGGGAGTGGACCAACGTTCTAAGGACGACTACCAAAACTACAGCGTCACAGCCAACCTTGAATTGGGCAAGTTCTTTCCTGACAAGGCAAAGGTGAGTGCGCCTTTGTATTATAGTAGACAGGAAGAACAGGTAAGTCCAAAGTATAATCCACTCGATACGGACATGCGCTTGCGAGACGCTTTAGATGCCATGGGAAGTCAGCAGGAACGCGATTCTATACAAAGCATTGCTGTGACGAAAACCACTAACACCAACTTTTCACTGTCAAATGTGCGAGTGGGCATCCAAACCAAGCGTCACCCGATGCCCTACGATCCTGCCAATTTCTCGTTCTCGTATAGTCATGCTCACCGATATAGCAGTGGGAAGACTACCGTTTACGAGAAAGAAGACAACTGGATGGGTAGCCTTTCTTATAATTGGTCTCCTGTCTATAAGTCTTTAGAGCCATTCAAATTTATAAAAAGTCGTAGCAAATGGTACGATATCTTGAAGCGTTTTGGATTGAATTGGCTACCACAAAGTGTGGCATTCAACACAGATATGTCTCGTAACTATTATGAATTGCAAGAACGTGACATGCAAGATTTGGGCGGTTCACAACTCCCATTGACCTTTAATCAACAGTTTATGTGGAACAGAGATTTTACGCTACGCTGGGATCTCACGAAGAATATACACATGAACTTTCAGAGTGCTACGCATGCAGAGATAGAAGAGCCCTATACCCCTGTGAACAAAGACCTCTTCCCCGATAGATATTCGGCATGGAAAGACTCGGTTCGCACCAGCATTTGCAATCTTGGGACACCCTTAGACTATCAGCAACGATTCTCTTTGTCTTATCAGTTGCCACTCAATCTCATCCCTATTTTCGATTGGGTGCGAGCAGATGCCAACTATGCCGCTAACTATACATGGGTGCGAGGCACAATGTTGGAAGATGGCACATCGTTAGGAAACACGGTGACCACCAATCGGAACATGAATCTGAATGGTAATTTTGACCTTCAGCGGTTGTATAATCATATTCCATTCCTTAAGAAAACGAATGATAGATTTAATAAAGAGCCGCAGCGTCGTCAGACAAGAGGAAGGAACTCGCGAATGGTGAAGCAAGATAAAAAACAATCTACCACACAGAAAGCTACTGTACAAGATGCCCAAGCTGAAGCCCTGAAGCGTGCCTTGCCAAAGAACCAAAAAGGCTTTCAACAAGAAATCGTGCTGTTGCCCGATACCTTTATTACCGTGAAACATGGTAAGCAAACCAAACGCCTGATAGTGTCGGCAAAGGCGGAAAATGGAAAATCTTACCCTCTTCGTTATCAAAAAATCGACAATAATACAATTCGTATCAAGAATAAGGTAGACTCTGCACTTCATCTAAAGATAACTGTGGCAGCAAAAGAGCCACTTGAAAATAAAGGTTGGTATAAGGCGGCTCAATCGGTGGCACGCCTGATGATGATGGTGCGTAGCGTGGGGTTGAGTTATCGCAACGACTATGCGTTGGCGTTACCTGGCTTTATGCCCATTGTTGGCGATGCCTTTGGACAAAACCGTACCCCCGGTGCGCTTTCACCCGGTCTTGATTTTGCCTTTGGTTTCGTAGACGATGGGTATATAGAGCGAGCTCGAGACTACCATTGGCTGCTGATGTCCGACTCGATAGCGACACCCGCCACTTCTAATCGTACTGAAGATTTGCAATTACGAATGACGTTAGAGCCAGTGCGCAACTTCAAAATAGACCTTCATGCCAGCAGAACCAAGACCATGGGAAAGAGTGTACAATACATGTACGAAGGAAATCCTACCGTTCTCAGTGGCAACTTTACCATGACCACCATCTCACTTCGCAGCGCATTCGAAGGAATGGGCAACGCTAACAACGGTTTCTTTAGTCAATCGTTCGTTGATTTCTGCCAGTCGTTAGAGGGCTTCCGTCATCGTGTGGAGGCACAATATCAGGGTGCTACCTATCCTCGTGGAACTTCGTTGGCTGGAGAAACATACAATGCTGCCAACGGTGGAGTGAACAAGTATGGCTCTGATGTGATGGTTCCTGCTTTCTTAAATACCTATACCAGTATGGGTGGACATTCTTTAGACCTCTTCCCAGCGATTACACGGTTGCTTCCTAACTGGACTATTCGCTATAGTGGACTGGGCAAGTTGCCATGGTTTCAAGATGTGTTCAAAAGTGTTACGCTGAATCATGCTTATAAAAGCGTCTTCGCCATTGGCTCTTTTAGTAGTTTTAGTACCTTCCAAGAATACATGAATGGATTGGGATTTATCACAGACCCCACAACAGCAGCTCCTATTCCCAGCAGCATATACAACATTTCGATGGTGAGTATCAACGAAGCTTTCTCTCCATTACTCGGTGTGGACGTGACACTTCACAATAACCTTACCGCCAAGTTGGAATATCGTTCTACGAGAGTGTTAAGTCTGAGTACAACCAGCGTGCAAATTAACGAAGCCATCAGTCGTGACTGGGTCTTGGGATTGGCTTATCGAATCAATGACCTTCATCTTTTTGATAGTGGCAGAAATCGCAGAATGAGCCGCAACCGAAACAAGCAACAGCAGGCACAAACCGCTACTTCTACAAGTAACAGCACTACATCGAACCGAGGACTGAACCTTCGATTGGATTGCAGTTATCGCCGACAGGCAAGCATTAGCCGTGACATTGCCACCATGACAAGTATGGCAACGGGTGGAAATACGGCTTTTAAGTTCCAGTTCTCTGCCGATTATAATTTGTCTAAGCTCATGACGATGACGATGTATTATGATCAGCAAGTCAACAATCCGCTGCTTTCGAGCAATAGTTATCCCACCACGACGCACGATTTTGGCATCAGTCTGAAGTTCAGTCTGACCCGATAAAAAATGTGAATTTTCTTGACAAACACTCTTCCATAGCTCGCATATTTGCGAGGACAAGTGCGTTCGTGCGTAAATACGCGAGAAATGGCGAATGTTGGTAATTGCTTGTAAGTCAGTTTGTTTGGTGAATTTCCCCTCGTTTTAATGCCCTTTTTTCGCATTATTTTGGCTGTTAACCCATGGAGATTGCACCCTTAAAGCGTGCAAATAAGCTGTTTATTCGTTGTAGATAGCGGGCTTAACCCATTGAGTTATCACTAAAATACATGTTTCACACACCAATTATCGTTGTTTTTCGAGTTTACAAACGTCTATTTTTTGCTGGAATGAGGAATTCAGAAGTGTTAAAAAATAGCCATCTTTTTTGACAATTATCGTTGTCGTTGAATGGCGTTTTTCTTCATGATTTGATTCAAAATCCGTACCATGAATAAAAATCTATGTTTGTGAAAGTATCATAAAGTACCAGCAAGAAGCACTCAACCATAAATAATTTTGTAAATTTGCAACAAATAACTCTCCATTTATTCTGCTTGGCTTCGTTGATTCAACATTGTATCATCGCTTTTGAGCGCAGCAGGTAGTAGCAAAATGAGTATTATAAAACCGTAGCAAGCTATGTCGCAACGCACATTTCATCATCGATTAACTTTGGGTTCCCTGTGTGGATTAGTGCTGTTCTCCCTGTTGGTCATTTATTTGTTTTGGATAAAACAGGCCTTACTGGGACTCTTTGTCGTCATTGTTATTGTTGGAATGATAGAGCGTATATTACATACCACCTACACCTTTATACGTACCAAACCCATTGATAGGGATGAAGAAATGGAATTTTTGCTCATCAACAGAGGCCGTTTTTCGACAAAGCAACAAATTGCTTTATGTGATGTCGTAAAATGTGTACCTATGCGAAACAATTTCGGACTTTCACATTATCTACTCATTAAGTATGGTGCAGATAGGTTGATTGCCGTTCAGCCACAACAAGAGCAGGCTTTTATGGAAGAATTGATGAAGCGACAGCAAGCAGAAGATGTGTCTTTTGCACATAAACATTCATGAAGATAATTAAGAATTTTCTGTGTTTGGCAGTCTTGGGCTTATGGCAGCCTGCTCCAGCACAAACAAAAATAACACATCAGATACCGACCCAAGATTCGTTGACACTGATATCAGTGCCAGCGGATACGGCATCTATTGTTGCGCCAACCATTGCTTGGCAACAAAAAGTGCAGACAAGGTTGGAGCAATTGTTGCGAAGCAAGTTGCTTGAAACCTCACAATTAGGCTTAGCGGTATATGACCTCACAGCCGACAGTGTGCTTTATAAATACCAAGAGCGGCAACATTTGCGACCTGCCAGTACAATGAAACTGATAACAGCCATTGCAGCGTTGGACCAGTTGGGGGGTGATTACGAGCTTAAAACCGAGCTTTATTATACAGGAAGCATTGAAAATCGGACGCTGAAAGGTGATATCTATTGTGTTGGAGGCTTTGACCCTTTGTTCGATAAAGAGGACATGCAAGCCTTTGCAACCTGCGTGCAGGAACTTGGTATTGACACCATTCGGGGCACACTGTATGCAGACAAAGGCATGAAGGACCTTAACTTGTTGGGCGAGGGATGGTGTTGGGATGATGACAACCCCGTGTTGTCGCCCCTGCTGTATCGCCGTAAAGACCATTTCATGGCAGAGCTTGAGCGTAGGTTGCGAGAGTCAGGCATACAAGTAGAGGCTTTTAGTACTACAGGCTCATGTCCTGCGAATGCGCAACGCCTTTGCTTGCGAACACATACCATCGATCAGGTGTTACTGCCTATGGTGAAAAAGAGTGACAACCTTTGTGCGGAGGCTTTGTTCTATCAGTTACCAGGGGGAGAACGCCAACAAAGAAGGACAGCGAAAGATGCAAGCAATGTCGTCAAACGGTTGATAAAAAAGGTAGGCTTAAATCCTTCGACTTATAAAATTGCCGATGGTAGCGGACTTTCGTTATACAATTACCTGAGTGCAGAATTGTTAATAGAATTCTTGAAATATGCGCATCGCCAACCTCGTATTTATAACCACTTGCTACCAACACTTCCTGTGGCAGGAGTAGATGGGACGTTGAGCGACCGAATGAGAGATGCTAACACCTGTGGCAAGGTATGGGCAAAGACAGGAACGGTGACAGGAGTGAGTAGTTTGGCAGGTTATTGTCAGGCTCCGAACGGGCATTTGTTGTGCTTTGCCATTATCAATCAGGGGGTGATGCACGGAAAGAATGCCCGTAGGTTTCAGGACAAAGTATGTCAATCCTTGTGTTTGCCTTAAGAGAGAACTAATAATAATTATTCATGAATAAACAATAAAATCATGTGGGATATAACAGAAACAATGGAGCAAGTACGCATTGTCGTAGAGAAATTGATTCAGATGTGTGGAATTACAGGCGTGGCAGTGCCCGTAGTGCGGTATGTATCGCTGTCGTTGGCAGCCATTTTCTTTTCTTGGCTTAGCTATATTATCGCCAAAAAACTGTTGATTCCAATCATCAACAGGCTCACGGCACGAACTAAAGCCACGTGGGATGACGTGCTGCTCAACCGCGATGTGCTGCTCAAGGTTTGCGCTATCGTTCCTGCGATAGTCATTTACAAACTCTTGCCGTTGGTATTTTATGAAGCACCGTTTGTGCAAGAGATGCTCAACCGGCTCACCAGCATCTACATCACGGTGACCTCGGTGCAGTTGGGTATTGCCGTGATCAACTCGTTTCGCAATCTCGAGACCACACATAGCTCGAGTAGACAGCAATATATGCAATCGTTCTGCGGTGTATTGAAGATTGTTGCCATATTCATCGGTGTCATTGTGGTGGTTGCCTTGGTGATAGGAAAGAGTCCAATGAAGTTGTTTGCCGGACTGGGTGCTACCTCTGCCGTGCTGATGTTGGTGTTCAAGGACACCATTGAGGGTCTGGTTGCAGGCATCCGTCTTACCAGTAACGACATGATTCGGCGTGGTGATTGGATTACAGTGCCGTCGACAACCGTGGATGGTGAGGTGATGGAGATGACGCTTACCACCGTGAAGGTGCAGAATTTTGATAATACTATTGTGACGGTGTCGCCAAAGACGTTGGTCGATGGGTCGTTCCAAAACTGGAAAGGCATGCAGGAAAGTGACGGAAGACGTGTGAAGCGACTGGTTTATTTCGACTTCCTGTCCATCAAACCAGCATCGCAGGAGCTAAAGGATATGTGTCAGGAGAAGGGATTTCTGACGACGCAGGAGATGAAAGGCGACCTTACAAACTTGGGCTTGTATCGCAAATATATGGAAAACTGGCTCAAACAGTCGCCCGAAGTGAATACAGAACTCACTTGTATGGTACGCCAGCGAGAAGCTACCAACACAGGCTTGCCCATCGAGTTTTATTTCTTCTTGAGCAACAAAGAGTGGATTGTCTACGAACATAACTTGGCTGAAATCATGGAATGGGCGTACACCATGGCGCCAGTGTTTGGTTTGCACATCTACGAACGCACTTCTGCAATGCCTCAAGTCAAGCAGCTGTTGGGATAAAAAATAAAAATAAATTGTAAATCGGTGCAAGATTTCATTGTTTTCGTCATTCTATGAGTAGATAACTAAAACAAAATAGATATGATGAAACATTTTTTTCCTTTAATTGGTGCATGTTGTTTATCGGTTGGTATGCTGACATCGTGTAGTGAAGACGAACCTGTTACACCTAACGTGAAGTATAATCCGGGAACCATCAAGCTGACAACAGCGCAGCAAGCGCAAGTAGAAAACAGCAATGAGTTTGCTTGGAAGTTTTTTAAAGAGGTGTCGAAAGGTGAGCAGGAAGACGTGTTCGTCTCGCCGCTGAGCGTGACCTATGCGCTCGGCATGCTGTCGAATGGGGCGGTAGGAGATACACAGAAAGAAATCTTGGAGGGTCTTGAGTTCCGTTCAGGCAAGGTGGATGACATCAATTCTCTTTGCCATCAGCTCATGATGGAAGCGCCAAAGCTGGACAAGTCGACCAAGGTTTCGATGGCGAATGCAGTGGTTGCAAACAAAAACAAACCGCTGCAGCCCGACTTTAAGAATGTGGTTGAAAAACAATATCAAGCGCTTGTAACCAATCAAGACTTCAGTTCGCCGGCCACCTTGTCATTTATTAACCAGTGGGCGAGTGATCATACGCAGGGTATGGTGCCTAAGATACTCGAACGAATAAATCCAGATGGAGTCTCTTATCTGCTCAACGCTCTTTACTTCAAAGGCATTTGGTATCGGCAGTTTGATAAGAAGCGTACGCAACAAGAATCGTTTACGCAGGCCGACGGCAAAAAGTTGACGGTGAAAATGATGCATCAGAAAGAGCGATTCTTTGCTGCTGAGAACGACAACTATCAGACCGTGGTGCTTCCTTACGGCAATGGATCGTACGAAATGGTGGTGCTTTTGCCTCGTGAGGGAAAGGATTTGTCGAGCTTGTTGCAGACCATGGATGCTAAAAAGTGGAAAGACAATCTGAAGAACACGTATAGCAGTAAGGTCGATTTGAAGCTCCCACGCTTTACATCTGCATACACTCGTGAGTTGAATGACGTGTTGAAGCTGTTAGGGATGAATATAATGTTTGACCGTGGCAAGGCCGATTTGACAAAAATGTCTGTGGAAAATGCTTTTGTTTCCAAGGTTTTACAGAAGGCAAAGATTGAGGTTGATGAAGAAGGCTCAAAGGCCGCAGTCGTTACGGTGGTAGAAACTGGGGAAACAGCACTTCCTCCTTCTAAGCCCATTATGTTCCATGCCAACCGTCCTTTCATGTATGCCATTGTTGAACACAGTACGGGTACCATCTTCTTCATGGGTACTTATCAAGGCAAGTAAACGGTTTTGGACAGTTGGTAGATTGCTTTTTTAGTGAAAGAAATAAAAAGGGGCGACGTTACATTGGTAGCGTCGCCCTTGCTGTTGATGGTTATCGTGTGTTTATCCGTAGATAATTTTTCCGTGTTCGTCTTTATATTCATCCAATCCTTTTTCGTAAGTGGCCATGGCGCGCAGGCTCATACCCACGTTAGAGAAGCCACCATCGTGATAAAGGTTTTGCATGGTGACTTTCTTAGTGAGGTCAGAGAACATCACGATGCAATAGTTGGCGCATTCATCGGCAGAGGCATTGCCCAGTGGAGACATGCGGTTGGCAAAGTCGAAGAGCTTATCCATGCCTTTTATGCCCTGTCCTGCGGTGGTGAGAGTAGGCGATTGTGAGATGGTGTTGATACGTACATGTTTCTCTCGTCCGTAGATATAGCCAAAGCTACGTGCGATACTTTCCAACAAAGCCTTGGCATCTGCCATGTCATTGTAGCCATAGAAAGTACGTTGTGCGGCTACATAAGTGAGAGCGACAATAGACCCATATTCGTTAATGGCATCAAGTTTCTTGGCGCACTGTATCATTTTATGGAATGAAATGGCTGACACGTCCAATGTCGTGTCCAGCATCTTATAATCCAAATCATCGTAAGTACGATGCTTACGAACATTGGGTGACATACCAATAGAGTGCAATACAAAATCTATTTTACCTCCCAGAATCTCCACGGACTGCTTGAACACATTCTCTAAGTCTTCTACATTGGTGGCATCTGCGGGTATTACTTCGCAATGAAGTTTTTCAGATAACGCACTTACCGTACCCATTCTCACTGCCACAGGCGTGTTTGAAAGTGTAATTTTCGCACCTTCTTCTACGGCTCTCTCAGCCACTTTCCACGCAATTGACTGTTCGTTGAGGGCACCAAATACGATACCTCTCTTTCCTGATAATAAGTTGTTGCTCATATTTTCTATTTAAAAGAATGCGACAAAGGTACAGAAAATAATTGAAAAAGATGTTCTATTGTCGTGAAAGCTGGTCATTATTTCTTTTGTGTCTTCGTGTTAGACGGTTGCTTTTGTTTCTTTTTGTCTTCTGTGGCAGATTGCTTTCGCTGTTTTGTCAACTGTAATTTTGTTTTACTTGCATTGATAGACTGTTGTCGGGTCCATGCATCAATAAAGCTATCCTTACCACTGGAGATGCCAAACTCCAATTCTGGGAATTCTCTTTTATCTTTGGAACGGTAAGGAACTCTGATGATATCTGCTGAATCTATACGTTGTACAGTAACCATCGCAACACCTTGTCCTATAATATCAAGTTCTTTTGCTGCTCCATACGATAAATCAATGATTCTACCCTTTACGTGTGGACCACGATCTGTCACTCTGACGATGACGTCTTTCTTGTTACGTGGATTTGTAACTCTTAATAAGGTTCCAAATGGATAAGTGCGATGGGCGCACGTCATACTATCATGGTGAACTCTTTCCCCGCTGGCTGTACGTGCTCCTGTGGATCGCTTAGAATAAAAAGTAGCTTTACCTTTCTGGGTTTGAGCCATCAGAAAGGTAAAGCTTACCATTATGTTTAACAATAAAATACTTTTTTTGTGAAATATCACTATGATGTATTTTAGTTTATACTACGCCTTGTTCCAGCATTGCTTGTGCTACTTTCATGAAGCCAGCAACGTTAGCTCCCTTGACATAATTGATATATCCATTAGACTCTGTGCCATACTTCACGCACTGTTCGTGGATAGAGTGCATGATGTAGTGCAACTTCTCGTCTACTTCTGCCTCGCTCCAAGTGAGTCGGATAGAGTTTTGAGTCATCTCCAAACCAGAGGTAGCAACACCACCAGCATTGACAGCTTTACCCGGTGCAAAAAGTTGTTGTGCTGCAACAAACTTGTCAACTGCCTCAGCGGTACATCCCATGTTACTTACTTCTGCAACACAGAGAGGTTTGTGAGCTAAGATCTTGTCTGCATCTTCACCGTTCAATTCGTTTTGAGTAGCACAGGTCAAGTAAATGTCGGCTTTCTGTTCCCAAGGTTTCTTGCCTTCATGGAATTCAGAGCCTGCGAATTTGTCAGCGTATGGTTTACAAATGTCATTGCCGCTGGCACGTAATTCGAGCATGTAGGCAATCTTTTCGCCACTGATGCCATTTGGATCGTAGATGTAACCGTCAGGACCACTAATGGTAATCACCTTTCCTCCCAATTCTGTAGCTTTGAGAGCAGCACCCCATGCAACATTTCCGAAGCCACTGATAGCTACGGTCTTGCCCTTGATGTCAATATTGCGTGTCTGCAACATTTGGTTCACAAAGTACAATGCGCCAAAACCTGTTGCCTCTGGACGAATGCGTGAACCACCATACTGCAAGCCTTTGCCTGTAAGAACGCCTTCCCAGCGACCTACTAACTTCTTGTACTGGCCAAACAAATAACCAATTTCACGTCCGCCAACACCAATATCACCAGCAGGAACGTCAGTGCTCGGGCCAATATATTTGTAAAGTTCAGACATGAAAGATTGGCAGAATCTCATTACTTCTGCATCGCTTCTTCCACGAATAGAGAAGTCAGAACCACCTTTGGCACCACCCATAGGTAATGTAGTCAATGCGTTTTTGAAGGTTTGTTCAAAGCCCAAGAACTTCATAATAGATAAGTTCACAGATGGGTGGAAACGCAATCCGCCTTTGTACGGGCCAATGGCGCCGTTGAATTGTACGCGGTAACCAATGTTAACATGTACTTCTCCTTGGTCGTCTACCCATGGCACACGGAACATAATGATGCGCTCTGGCTCAACAATGCGCTCTATAATTTTTGCTTTTTCAAATTCAGGATGCTCGTTGTACACGTCCTTTACGGATATAAGCACCTCTTTGACAGCTTGTAAATACTCGGATTCGCCTGGATGTTTTTTCTCCAGGTCTTGCATGATTTTGTCAATTTCCATAGTAGAATTTATTTAATTAGTTGGTTATACTTGTCACGGATATTATCCAAGACGTGGCAAATATAGTTTTTTTATAAATAACCACCAAATATAAAAGGATAAATTCTAATTTCAATGTTTATAAATGTGAAAACTCATGAGCTTACACCTTATTATATATATTTATGAGGGAAAGACGAAAGTTCGTTGGATATTTGTGAATATACTTTGTTTTTTCTACATTTGTCGTGTCAATATTGTCCAATCAAAGACGGACCTGTATTTTGGAAACCTCTTTCATTTGGTTAGTTCTTACTTCTTGAAAAAACAATTATGAGCGATTCTGTGCCTTCTCAATGGCGTAATTTTTTATTGAAGGATGTGACTTTTGTCAACCTCATGATGAGACGTATTTATAACGTCTTAATCGTTGCCAACCCCTATGATGCCTTCATGTTGGAAGATGACGGCAGGGTAGAGGAGAAAATTTTCAACGAGTATATGGAGTTGGGTTTACGTTATCCGCCCACCTTTACACAGGTGAGCACCACGGAAGAGGCGACCCGCATTCTTCAGTCCACACCGATAGATTTGGTGATATGTATGCCAGGAACCGCTGACAATGACGCTTTTACCGTGGCACGCAATATTAAAGATGCCTTTCCTGATATTCATTGCATCGTTCTCACGCCTTTCTCGCACGGCATTACCCGTAGGATGGAGAACGAAGACCTGAGCATTTTCGATTATGTTTTTTGTTGGTTGGGCAACACAAATCTCATTATGTCCATCATCAAGCTGATGGAAGACAAGATGAACTTGGAGCACGATATCACTGAAGGGGGCGTGCAAATGATATTGCTGGTAGAAGATAGCATTCGTTTTTACAGTTCTATATTGCCGAATCTGTACAGCTACATCTTGGTGCAGAACAAGCATTTGTCCTTTGAGGCATTGAATCGACATGCTGCTACGTTGCGCATGCGTGGTCGTCCAAAGGTAGTTTTGGCACGAACCTATGAGGAAGCGATGGATTATTACAATCGTTTTGCGGGCAATATATTAGGCGTTATCAGCGATGCCCGTTATCCTAAAGGCGGAGTGAAAGACCCCGAAGCGGGTTTGAAATTGTTGCGTGAGATTCGCAAGCGCAACCCTTATCTGCCTTTAGTGGTGGAAAGTTCGGAGTCAAGCAATCGGGAAAAGACCGAAAGGGAGGGCTTCCGGTTTGTTGACAAGAATTCGAAGATGATGGGAATAGACCTCCGTCATATCTTTGAAGAGCACATGGGCTTTGGCGATTTCATCTTTAGAGACCCGCACACCCGTCAGGAAATCATGCGCGTGCATTCGCTCAAGGAGCTGCAAGACAACATTTTTAAGATACCAGATGATTCGTTTCGCTTCCATGTCTCGCGCAATCACATGAGTCGTTGGCTTAGCGCACGCTCAATATTTCCCATCTCCGAGTTTCTTAAAAACATCACTTGGGATAAGTTGCAAGACTTGCAAGCGCATCGGCAAATTATCTTCGATGCTATTGTGCAATATCGTAAGATGAAAAATATAGGCGTGGTAGCGGTGTTCGACCGATTGAAATTCGACCAATATGCTCACTTTGCGCGTATCGGTGAAGGTTCGTTAGGCGGAAAAGGGCGTGGCCTTGCTTTCTTAGACCATATCATCAAGATGCATCCCGACTTTAATCAGTACGAAGGAGTGAAGGTACAAATCCCAAAAACGCTGGTGCTTTGTACGGATTTGTTCGACCAATTCATGGACGAGAACAATCTTTATGATGTTGCCTTGAGCGATACCACAGACGAAGAGATACTGCACAGCTTTTTGAAAGCCAAGTTGCCAGAGCGTCTGCGCGACGACTTTATCACGTTTTTCGATGCCACCAAGAGTCCGATAGCCATTCGTTCCAGTTCGTTGTTGGAAGATTCGCACTATCAACCTTTTGCCGGAATCTATTCCACTTACATGATTCCCTCAATTGATGACAAGCAAGTGATGCTTCAAATGTTGGCTTGTGCCATCAAGGGCGTGTATGCATCGGTGTTCTATCATGATTCCAAGGCTTACATGACGGCTACTCGCAACTTGATCGATCAAGAAAAAATGGCGGTTATCTTGCAAGAAGTGGTGGGTAAGCAGTATGGTACGCACTATTATCCCAAGATTAGTGGGGTGCTGCGCTCGCTGAATTATTATCCCATTGGCAACGAAAAGGCAGAGGAGGGCATTGCCTCGTTGGCGTTAGGATTGGGTAAATACATCGTAGATGGCGGTCAAACTTTGCGTGTGTCCCCTTATCATCCTCGTCATGTCTTGCAGACCAGTGAACTGGAAAAGGCGTTGCGCGAGACACAAACGCAATTCTATGCCCTCGACACGGCTCATGTGGGACAAGATTTTCAGGTAGACGATGGTTTCAATATCCTCAAGTTAGGTGTCAAGTCTGCCGAGACAGATGGCTCCCTGCAATACATTGCGTCTACTTACGACCCATACAACCAGATAATGAGGGATGGACTGTACGACGGAGGACGCAAGGTGATATCTTTCTGCAATGTGCTGCAACACGATGTGTTCCCTTTGGCACCCATCATGCAAATGGCGATGAACTATGGTGCGGAGAGCATGCGGTGCCCCGTAGAAATAGAGTTTGCCTGTGATATCAATGCCGATAGGACAGGGGAATTTTACTTATTGCAAATCCGTCCCATTGTCGATACCAAGCAAATGCTCGATGAGGATATTGTCGCCATCGCCGATGAACGGTGTTTGTTGCGTTCGCACAACTCGTTAGGGCATGGCATCATGGACGATGTCTGTGACGTTGTTTATGTAAAAACCAACGCTTCTTTCACAGCGAAAAACAATCCTGCGATTGTAGGGGAGATAGAAAAGCTCAATGAGCAGTTCTTGTCACGAGGTCAAGGTTATGTGTTGATAGGTCCGGGACGCTGGGGCTCGAGCGATCCTTGGTTGGGCATTCCAGTAAAGTGGCCACAAATTAGCGGTGCAAAGGTTATTGTCGAGACGACATTAAACAACTACCGTATCGACCCAAGTCAAGGGACACACTTCTTCCAAAACCTCACCAGTTTTGGTGTGGGCTATTTTACGATTGATGAGGTGGGTGGCAGTGGCTTGTTCAGGCAAGATGTTTTGGATGCCATGCCAGCTGTCGAAGAAACCACTTATGTTCGCCATGTTCGGTTTGATGCCGCATTGCGTATTTTGATGGATGGTCAGAAGCAAGAGGGAGTGGTACTCTTTCCTTCAACATAGAAAGCGGTTTGGCGGCTTGTGGGGAATAAAGCCCTATGTTCATCACGGCTCTTTCATTGACGAAAGGTGTTTTGTTGGGAAAGCAATCTTTGATCTTTTGCATCAATTGTTGTGCAACAATTCTCCTTCAATGAAAGAGCTGCGTCTTTTTATCAATATTATTTTTGTCCAAAGTCTCCGTTGTTTTTGTCTTATTATTTTACCAAAAAACGACCATTGAAAATCTTCAAAATAGAAAAAATCAATAGGCAAATGACATACAAAAATGGGATGATTTTCACAAAATAAACGTCTTTTCAAGTTGAAACATTGATTTAACGGTCTTGTAAACATGTATTAGGGGCATTATTCACATACTTCAGCAGCATTAAAGCATGCAAATTGCAGGCTTATCTCAATGGGTTAGTTGCAAAAAAATGGTAAAAACAGGAATAAAAAGAGTTGTCTCAAGCGTAACATCTTCAATGTCAACAAATTACAAACCTTGCTCATTTCTCGCGTATTTGCGACCAACTTTGATGTTGGTGATTTACACGCGAGTTATGAGAGGCACTTTGTAAAGAAATATCGGAGTGGAATCTGACGGTTTAGTCATGCGGATGATTGAGAACGAAAACAGCTTGTCAGCCCTTGGAACCTACGCCATGACAGCCTAATATCTAAATCCGAGACTTGAGTTGGGTTAAAAGAATGTCAGTCGGAAGGTGGTCAGTCTGGTGGTCTTGTCGGTTACAAGGTCGATAGAGCCATTGCAGGCCTGCATGATTTGTCGTGAAATGGACAGGCCAATGCCGCTTCCCTGCGGCTTGGTGGTGAAGAAGGGCACGAAGATGTGACTTGCCACGTCATCGGGAATCATCGCTCCGTTGTCGGTGATGTCGATGATGACGGATTCCTGTGCGTTGGCGTATGCGCGCAGAGTGATTTGCCCTTCCTCTCCAATGGCCTCGGAAGCATTTTTCAGTAGGTTGTTGACCACCCTGCTGACAAGGCTCTCGTCAGCATACACCAGCAAGTCACCGGGTTCTACCTCGTAGCTCACGTTCACGTCAGACTTTAACATCGGGCGAATGAGGTTCACCATGCGTTCGAGGAACGGTCTGACATAGAACAGGGTGGGTGTGGGCGTGGGCACATGTGTGAACTTGCGGTAATTCTCTACAAAGTGCATAAGTTCCTTGCTGGTTCTGCTGATGACCTGCAGTCCTTGCCGTTGTTCGCCCTGTGAGTTTTGGAGTAGGGTGTCGCTTAGGGATATGATTGGCGTGACGGTGTTCATGATTTCATGGGTGAGTACGCGAATGAGCTTCACCCAGCTGTCTATCTCTTGGTTGGCCAGCTCGCCCTTGATGTCGCTGAAACCGATGATGCGCACCCGACGACTCTTGAGAGTTGTGTGGGTCTCGCGCAGAGAGAATCCCGCCATCTTCTCCTTGATCTGGTTGATGTGGGTGATGGTCTCCACCTGCAGCAGGTTGAGTGCGGCCCGGTTGCTGCGGAGTACGATGCCCCGCTCCACGTCGACCACCAAGATGCCCGTATCCACCGAATCGAGTATGAGTTCGAAGTATTTTTCCCGTTCTATCTGTTCATCTCGGGCGTGTTGTAGGATTTCCTTCACGCGGTTGAGCGACTCGTTGAGCAAAAGTTCGCTGCCGTACCTCTTGTTGACGGGAAACTGGAAAGTATAGTCGCCGATGTCTATGGCGTTGAACATGAATGTCACTTTGCCAAGGTCGTGCCGATACCGTCGCCACAGTTGCAGATAGGCAACGAGGGCGGTAAGCAGTGCCAGGCAGAGTATGATGACAATCACGTTCATGATTTATAGTCCGTATCGTTTGATTTTGTTGTATAAAGTCTGTCGGGAGATACCTAACCTGAACGCCACCTGCGAGAGGTTGCCGTCGCATTCACGGATGGTTTTCTCGATGAGTCTTCGTTCCATCTCATCGAGCGTGCGCACGTCCTCAATTGGTTTCTCCTGTCGGGCGGGACCACTCTCAATGTCGTCCTCGGCAATCGTCGTGCCGCTGCACAGGATAACCGCTTTCTCCATGGCATGTTGCAGTTCGCGAATGTTACCGTACCAAGGTTGCTCTTCGAGCTTGGTCATGGCGCTGGCCGAGAATTTTGTCTCCGGCTTGTTGTACATCGTTGCGTAGCGTTTGAGGAAGATGCCGGCCAAGGCCGTGATGTCTTCCCTGCGCTCGCGTAAAGGCGGCAGGTGCAGGTGAATCGTGTTGACGCGGTAGAGCAAGTCTTCGCGAAACTCGCCGTTGGTCACCATTCCTTGTAGGTCTCGGTTGGTGGCACAAATCAGTCGCACGTCGATGGGAATCTGCTCGCTGCCTCCCACACGCACGATGCTCCTGCGCTGCAAGGCCGTGAGCAGCTTTGCCTGCAACGCATAGCTCAGGTTGCCTATCTCATCAAGAAACAACGTGCCTCCCTCCGCCAGTTCAAACTTTCCCGGCTTGTCTGTCTTGGCATCCGTGAAAGCACCTTTCGTGTGTCCAAAGAGTTCGCTTTCAAAAAGTGTCTCCGTGATGGCTCCCATGTCGATGGGCATCATCTGGTGTCCATGCCGTTTCGACAGGCGGTGAATCTCTTTGGCAAGCACTTCCTTGCCAGTTCCGTTCTCGCCTGTGATGAGGATGTTGGCATCGGTGGCTGCTACTTTCTCCACCATCAGGCGCAGATCTTGCATCGTCGGCGACACGCCCCAGTACATTTCTCCCTCATGGGTGGTGGCGTTCTGGTTGGTTTTCTTGGTTTTTCGGTAGGCATTGGTGAGCGTATCGATGAGCTTGGTATTGTCGAAAGGCTTTACCACGAAGTCGGTAGCGCCCTCCTTGATGCCCGTCACCGCCAATTCAATGTCGGCGTATGCCGTGAAGAGCACCACCTGTGTGCGGGGACTCAGTTTCTTGATCTCGCGAAGCCAGAAGAGGCCCTCGTTACCATTGTTGATGCCGCTGCGGAAATTCATGTCGAGCAGCACCACGTCGGGCCCGTCCTCGCGTAGGCGGGTGGGGATATTCTCTGGTTTGGCTATCGCCGCGACATGTTCGAATACATTTTCTATCAGCATCTTCACCGTGGTGAGGATGTTGCGGTTGTCGTCAACTATCAGTATGCTACCTTGTTTCATCTATTGTCTAATGTCTGTCTACCAGTTGCACATCCTTTCACGGGAGTGGCGGAAAGGATGTTGTCTTTGCAAAGATATTCTTTTTTCTCCTTAGTATCAAGCCGTTGTCTAAAAATCATATCATAAAAACAGATGTGCCGTATGAGAGGACATCGAGTGGATGGTGGGGCTCACTGTCAAATAATTGGGCAGCAGTGTCTAATTGTTGGACAGGCTTGTAATCACGCTTTTTACGCAACGTGCAGATAGATAGTATGTTATGTTTCTGGCACGGCTTTGGCAACTGTTTAAGTGTATGAGAACAGCAATTACGATAATATTATTAGATTTGGCCGCTCTTCCGCTATTGGCGCAAGAGACTTGGACCATGAACCGCTGCATTCAGTATGCGGTGGAGCACAACAACGGAGTGCGCAAGCAGCGATTGGAGGTGCGACAGAGCAAGGTTGACGAGCACACGGCGAGACTCGACCTTCTGCCCACAGTGTCGGCACAGACCACGGCGCAGTATGCCTGGGGCCGTAACATCAACCCGGAAACCAACACCTACAACACCATCACCACCTTCAACAATTATTACAGCATTGGGGCAGAGGTACCATTGTTTGACGGAGGCCGTACCTGGAATGCCTTTCAGCAAGCGCGATTAGCGCGTGCCAAGAGTATGACGGTTCTGCAAAAGACAGCCGATGACAAGGCCATAGCCGTGATGGCGAAATTCGTGGAGGCGGTGTACAGCCAGCAGAGCATTGGCTTGGCACGGCGCAAATTGGCCGACAGTCAGGCGTTGCTTCGCAAGACCCGTGCGATGTTCGACCTTGGAGAGAAGTCGCGACCCGACGTGGCGCAGATGGAAAGCCAGGTGGCAGAGGACGATTACAACTTGCTGCACCAGCAGAACGCAGCCAGTTTGGCGTTGATGGCTTTGAAAGCGGAGATGAATTTTCCCGTAGGTGATTCGCTTGCTCTCGACACTCTGTTGACCGCGAGCCTGTCTGCTGCCGACGATGCCGAGAACCTTTATGCTGCTTTCCAAGCTGAATCACCGGAAGTGAGGACGGCAGCGTTCAATGTCAAGAACGCCCGCTACCATTATCTTATACAACGCGGACAGCTGTTGCCCGTCCTGGCATTGGGCGGAGGAATCAACACCAACTATTACCGCAATCTCTCGCAGGGCAGCAGTAAGACCGACAACTTCGGCAAACAGTTCAACAACAACATGGGCGAATATGTCTACCTTTCCCTGTCAATCCCCCTTTTCATGCCTTCGCGCTGGCGTGCCGCACGCAGGGCGAAAGCCGATTGGGAGGCAAGCAAGCTCGACTTGGAAGACGCGCGCCGCAAACTGCACGATGACATTGCGCAGGCGGTGCTCGATCGTGACGGCTATTCGCGCGAGCTCATGAAGATGGAACGGAAGACAGCGGCCGACTCCATAGCCTGGCACCTGGCGTCGCGCAAGTATGAGGAGGGCATGCTCTCGACATTCGACCTGCATACAGCGGCGCAAACCTTGCTCGACAGCCGCATCAAACTGCTGCAAATGCGGTTGATGCTTGAGATGAAACAACGATTGGTCAATTATTATAAAGGAATACGGACATGGACATTGAAATAAAACAAAAGAAGTTTTGGATACCCCGAAAGTATTGGACTTGGATAGGGGGAGGCGTTTTCGTGGTGACTGCTCTGCTGTGGTTGGCTCTGGGAAATTTCTCGTCAACACTGAAGGTCGACAGTCGGGGGCTCAGCATCGGCGACGTGAAGCAAGCGCAGTTTGACGACTATGTGAGCGTAGACGGCAATGTGGTGCCCATCCAGGTGGTGCAGATCTCGCCAGAAGAAGGCGGCGTAGTCATGGAGAGAGTGGCGGAGGAAGGTTCTCACGTCAGAAAGGGCGATGTCATTGTGAGGCTGAACAACAGCAATCTTGACCTTGAAATCCTCAATGCCGAGAGCGAACTGGCGGAGAAGCAGAACATGCTCCGCAACACGCAGATTACGATGGAACAGGACCGACTCAACAATCAGAACGAGGCGGCACAGCTGTCAATGGACGTGCAGGCCAAGAAGCGAACCTACAACCATCAGACAGCATTGCAGCAGGAACAGCTCAATAGCCGCGAGGAATATCTCAAAGCAAAGGAAGACTACGAACTGGCCGTGAAAAAGAATGAGCTGATTGCGCAACGACTCAAGAAAGATGCGCAGCTCCGTCGAGCGCAGATGGACCAGATGAACGACAATCTCTCGTCGATGAGGCGCAATGTGGAGCTGGTACGCCAGCGCAAGGAGCATCTCAACGTGCGTTCGCAAATCGACGGCGAGGTGGGACAGCTCAACATCGAATTAGGGCAGAGCATCTCTCCGGGACAGAAGATTGGTGTCATCAACGACCTTAGCGATTATAAAGTGGAGGCGCAGGTCGACGAGCATTACATCGATCGGGTGCACCAAGGGCTCACGGCGACTTTCGAACAGAACGGCAAGCACTATTCGCTCACCGTGCGCAAGGTGTACCCCGAGGTGAAAGACGGCAGGTTCAAGATAGATTTCGTGTTCAGCGGCAAGCGTCCAGCCAACATCCGAACGGGTCAGACCTATTATGTCGACCTGCAGTTGGGCGAGTCGAAACGGGCGGTGCTCATCCCCAAAGGAACGTTCTACAGCGTGACGGGCGGGCAATGGATCTTCGTACTTGACAAAGATGGCAAGAAAGCCTACCGTCGCAACATCCGCATCGGACGGCAGAATCCGCAGTATTACGAGGTGCTGGAAGGTCTTCAGCCCGGCGAGCGAGTCATCGTAAGCGGCTACGAAAGCTACAAAGACAACGAAATTTTGGTTTTGGAATAACAAGCAAAATGAATTGGCGCAGGAGCAATAAGCAACTCATATTGGTATCAAAATAACAAGCAAATAAGTCATGAAGCAACTATTCAATCTCAAATCCTATTTCACCTTCCTATCGAGGAACAAGGTGTACACCGCCATCAACGTGTTCGGACTGTCAATCAGCCTGATGTTCGTCATCATCATTGGCTTGTACACCCAACAGGAATACGCCGTCGATACTATGCACAGCAAGGCCGACCGTATCTATGCGCAGGGCTATGATATGGAGCACAACGGGCAGAAAGAAGCCAACACCGGCTCACACTGGTATATACAGAAGCACCTGAAACAGCGTTACCCAGAGATAGAAAGTAGTTGCGCTTTAGTTAGTTCCAATTTTAAATTGAATTTGCCCACCACCGAGAAAGTGATGAAACGTATTCTTTTCACGGATTCTACTTTCTATCGTATCTTCGATTTTGAGCTGGTTCGAGGCGATCGCAACCATGTGTTGGATGCAGTGAATAGCGCAGTGGTGACCGAGGAGACAGCCCGGCAGCTCTACGGCAATGTTGATCCGATAGGAAAGCCCTTGGTTTATTCCGATACCGTTCGCCTGGTCATTACGGGCGTGGCACGCAAGATGGAAGGCTCGAGCATTGACGGTGCCGACGTCATCGCACGCTTCGAGAACGTAAAGGGAATCAATCCGGGGATGACCAGCGAGTACATGAACAACGCTACGGGAGCGGAGTTGATGTTTCTGATGAAGCCCCATCATGATATCAGAACGAAAGGCAAGGACATCGACAAGTTCATGAAAGACGTAAACTGGTTGTACCAGATGCCCGGTGTCAAAACCAAGATGGTCTTTGTTCCGCTCAAGCAGCTTTATTTCTCAGAGATAGGAAGCTCTTCGGGAATAACATTGAGAGGTGACCGAAAACTCGTCAACATGCTGTTTGCGGTAGAAATCATGATCCTTCTGTTCTCCGTTTTCAACTATATCAACCTCACGGTGGCACAATCCGGCAGACGAGCAAGAGAGATGGCTACCCGACGTCTCTTTGGCAGTCAGCGAAAGCACATCATGGAAAGGCTGATATTGGAAAGCATTGTCATGTGTTTGTGTTCCCTGCTCATCGCCATTGGCTTGGCATTCGCGTTTGTAAAGTATGCCGACAAGTTGCTGGTAACCGAAATCAACATGGTTCACCTGTTCAGCCCAACCAATCTGCTCGTCATCTTTGCGTTCGTCTTAATGGTAGGCATACTGGCAGGTATGCTCCCCGCTGTATTCATTTCACGCTCGAAACCCATTGATGTGGTTCGTGGAACGTTTCGCACCCATGTGAAAATGGGATTCAGCAAACTGTTCATCATCTTGCAAAGCGCGGCAACCATCTTGTTGTTGGCTTGCTCGTTGACCATCGGTTTGCAGACCCACCATCTCTTATCGGCTCCGTTGGGCTACGACACCGACAACCTGATCAAAATCGAAAACCCTTCAGCTGACAGTGTGCCCATCGAACAATTCAAGTCACGTGTAGCTCATTTACCTTTTGTTAAGGGCATCACCGCTTGTCAAGGCATTCCGTTGGACAGAGGGAACAACCAGACCATGGAGATTAACGGGCGCACGCTCAGTTTCCAAATGTTTGGTGGCGATGAGAATTACTTCAAGGTGTTGGGGCTTCAACTTGTAAAAGATTATCACTTGGCATCCCAAAAAGGCATTTACGTCACCCAGCATACCCTTCAGGAAGTCGGCTTGAAACCCGACGCAAGATACATTGACCTGGGTTCTTCCGGGAAAAAGACTCCTATCAGAGGCGTGCTCAGAGACTTCCGGATTGGAAACATCACCAGCGAGATACATCCCATTGGCGTGTGGATCTACCATAAAGAAGTCTTACGTCCGTGGCATTTCGTGATAAAAATCACCGGCGATCCTATGGCGAGTTACGAGCAGATAAGAAAAATCTATAAAGAGGTGTTCAAAGAGGAAGTGGAAGCTGAAAAGCCTTTCGTGGACCAGCAACTGCAAATGTTCTTTAACAAAGAGATTCGTCTTTCAAAGATTGTCATGCTGTTTGCCTTTATTGCCATCGTCATCTCTCTGTTGGGGTTGATTGCCATGAGCCTGTATTTTATTCAACAACGCTATAAGGAAATCGCCGTGCACAAGGTGTTCGGAAGCAACAACCGGCAAATCCTCGTGAAGCTACTGCGCACATTCGCCGTCTATGTGTTGGTGGCATTTGCCATAGCCGTGCCTGTCATTCATTTCATCATGACGCATTGGCTCTCCACCTATAATTATCGCATCACGCTTTCACCGTGGATCTTTCTTGCTGCGGGCGCGGTATGTATGCTCCTCTCTCTGACGGCGGTATATTTCCAAAGCCGAATTGCCGCGAATGAGAATCCTGTAAACCATATCAAAGACAATCAATAAAATGAGACAGCTATTCAATCTCAAATCCTATTTCACCTTCCTCTCGAGGAACAAGGTGTACACCGCCATCAATGTGTTCGGACTGAGCATTAGCTTTGCCTTTGTCATCCTCATCGGCTTGTACTATCAGCACGAAACGGGCATCGATAAAAACATCACGAACGTGGATAGGCTCTATTTGTTGGGCTGTGATTTCAATTCCGACAAGATGAGCGGAACATCGCGCGAAATCATCAGAGTGCTGCAAAAGCAACTGCCACAAATAGAAAAAGGCTGTGCTTTCCACATCAACCGTGAACAACATGTGACGACCACCGACGAGGATAATGTGAAAGTGACCATGATGTACACCGACTCCACGTTCTACTCCATGTTCAATCAACCGCTTGCAGAAGGTGATGCTGCCACGGCTTTGAACGAACTGACCGACGTGGTGATTTCTCGGAAGTTGGCGCAGATGCTGTTCCGCAACGGCGATGCGATGGGCAAGGTGTTGACGGTAGAGAACCGGAAAGTGTATGTAAGGGGCATCTATGAGAACATGAGCGGAACCTCTTTCCCCAACTGTGACATTATTGGGCGGTACGAACTACTGCGCGAGCGTATACCTTGGCTCTTTAAGATTGACGGTAATTTCGGCAGTCCTGATGTGGTGTTGAGCTTGAGACCAGGCACAGATATCGGTGCATTGGAAAATAATGTTAACCACATCCTGACAAAGATATACAAAGAAAATTTCAAGATTGAATGCAAGTTCCGCCTGATACCATTCAGTGAGAGCTATTTTTCCGAATACTCTTCCAACGTATGTCAGCGCGGAAAGGGCGGCTTGGTTTATCTCATTTTCATTATCGGCATCATCATCTTGGTGTTCTCGGTGATGAACTACATCAACCTGACGGTCGCCCTGTCGGGCAATCGCTCCAAGGAAATGGCGACAAGAAGACTGTTGGGCAGCCGGAAGAGCGACATTCTCTGGCGATTAGTCATCGAAAGCGTGTGCCTTTGCTGCTGCTCAGTTGTTCTTTCCGTGTTGTTGGCATGGGCTTCCATTCCTTATACCTGCCAGTTGTTGGACACCCACATCACCATCGCCGAGCTGTTCAGCCCCATCAATCTGTTGTTGTTGGTAGGCATTGTGCTGGCAGTAGGTATATTGGCGGGTGTCCTGCCGGCGGTTATCCAGTCGCGCGTGAAACCCATCGACGTGGTTCGCGGCACCTTCCGCCGCCAGACCAAGATGCTGTTCAGCAAGGTGTTCATCGTGGTGCAAAACGCCATCACCATCATTTTCATTGCCGTAGCACTCATCGGCAGCTGCCAGATACGGCACCTCATCAATGCCCCGTTGGGCTATGACACCCAGGGCGTGATGGAAATCGGCGTTCCGCAGGATGCCCGCAAGGCCAATCTCTTTAAGAAAAACTTGCAACAACTGACACCTGTCAAGATGGTTTCCGTCTGCTTGTGCTCGCCCCTCTTGGGCGGATTCAACCAGATGGCTTACATTGGCAAGAAGGCAGTGCGCTGCCAACGCTTCTATGCGGACAAGGATTACCTGCCGTTGCTGGGCATCGAGGTGAAGAAGCAATTTGCGCAGGGCGATTCCGCTAAGCTCTTTGTGTCGCCCAACTTCCACTCGGTAATGCAGTTGAAACCTGATGAAAGGGCATTCCGCTATAATGAGACTTACGAGCGGGAACAAATCAACGGCATTCTGAATGATTTCCATCTTTACACCATTGATATGGACAATGCTGACGATCAGGTGACGGTGGTTTACCTGTTCGACCAAATCACGCACGACAACTTTGTGAGCAATGTGCTCATCAAGGTGGAGGGCGACGAGAAAGAAGCCTACCGACTGGTGCAGGAGACTTACAAGAAAGTTTATCATGAGGATTTGGCGCAGGAGTCGCCATACCTCAGTCAGAAGATAGCCGAGGTGTATAAGGAACAGACCCGCATCGTGCGCATCCTCACCATCTTCTCGTTCCTTGCCATTCTTATCTCGCTATTGGGACTTGTCGCCATGTCCACCTATTTCATTCAGCAGCGCAGCAAGGAGATTGCCATCCGCAAGGTGTTCGGCTCCACGAGCAACCGCATTCGCCGCGACCTCATCCGCACCTTCCTCCAATATGTGGCTGTCGCTTTCGTCATCAGCGTACCCATCATCTGGTATTTCGCAGGCGAATGGATCAGCCAATACAGTTACCGCATCGTGTGGTGGCCGTGGATTATCGTTGCCGGCATCCTCGTGCTACTCATCTCGTTCTGCGCTGTGGCCGTTCAGAGCTACATGGCAAGTAATGAGAACCCGGTAAAGAATATCAAACAAGAGTAGAGTAACGCCGGAAGGGGTAAGTTTCTCAGGTCTATTATCGAAAAAAAACGCAATTATGAAACAGCTATTCAATCTCAAATCTTATTTCACCTTCCTGTCAAGGAACAAGGTGTACACTGCCATCAACGTGTTCGGACTGAGCATCTCGCTCATGTTCGTGCTGCTCATCGGCGTTTATACCTGGCAGGAGAAGAGTGTCGACCGTCAACACAGCAAGGGCGACCGCATCTACGCGATGGGTCTCGACTTCTATGAAGACCATGAAAAGGAACTTGGATTCCACCATGCCATACTGAGTCGTTTCCGCAAGAATTATCCGGAAATAGAAAACACCTGTGGCTTTGTCGTCTCAGACATGCGGCTGCAAAAGGGAGATGAGTTCTACAAGGCAACGGTGTTGGAAACCGATTCCACCTTCTTCTCCATGTTCGACTTCAAACTCCTGCAGGGCGACAGGCAGACCTGTCTGAACGACCGGAACAACGTGGTCGTTACCAAGCGGTTTGCCAACAAATGGTTTGGCACGGAGGAAGTGCTCGGTCGCGAGATTACATGGAACGACAGCATTCGGTACCATGTCACCGGCGTGGTGGAGGATTTCGACAATACGCTCATCAACAAGAACGTGGAAATGATCATCGACTTCTCATGGGAACGGTATCACAACACGGCGAACATGGACGAGAGTTTCCCCAAGGCAGTGAATTTTTCGGGTGCAAGCATCTTCCTGCAAGTGAGAGAGGGTGCAAAGATGATGGGGCGAGAGAAAGAGTTCGGCAAATTCATTCACTCGTTCTGGCCTGATTTCGACAAGGTGCCCTTCTATTGCAGACCGTTCTTGGTGCCGCTGAACAAAATATATTTCTCTGGTTACGACAACTACAACGACAACTTGCGCATTGGAAACAGCCGACTGGTCAACTTGCTTTTCATTGTAGGCTTGGTGGTGCTGCTCTTTGCCATCATGAACTACATCAACCTCACGGTGGCGCAATCGGGCTATCGTGCTCGGGAGATGGCGGCACGACGTCTCTTCGGCGCAAAACGCAAGCACATCATCCTGCGGCTGATGATAGAAAGCTCAACGCTCTGTTTCATCTCCCTGTTGGTAGCAGTGTCGCTTGCGCTGGCTTTCGCTCCAATGACTGGTCGCTTGCTCAGCACCACCATGGACATGCGTGTGCTCGCAACGCCTGCCGTCATCGGTCTGTTGCTTGCCTTCACGCTGCTCGTTGGCTTCATCTCGGGCATCATCCCCGCCTATGTCTTGTCGAAAGCCAAACCCATCGAGGTGGTGAGGGGAACCTTCCGGCACCGCACGAAGATGGTGCTGGGCAGGGTGTTCATCGTGGTTCAGAACATCATCACCATCGTGATGCTCGCCTGTGCCACCATCATGTCGCTGCAAATGCTGCACCTTGTGAACGCTCCATTGGGTTTCAACACGAAGAACCTGATTTGCCTCTATCAAGGAGATGCTTTCAGCAGCACGAACTTCCCGGTATTCCTCAACAAGGTGAAGCAGGTTTCGGGAGTGAAATTAGTGTCCTGTTCTGATGGAACCCCGCAGGACGGTGGCAACAACAATACGGTGACGGGAAAGGACAAGGTCTATTCTTTCCAAATGCTTATCGGCGACCCCAACTACATGAAAGTATATGGACTGTCGCTAAAACATGACAACCACGTGGGACATCGACCCGTAATTTATCTCAATGACCAGGCAGTGGGTGATTTGAAGATGAAGCCCACGGACAGTCACATGAGTGATTTTTACAAACAAACAAAATTCTTTCTTTTCCCGGATGATGCGGCGTTTGGCGGCATTCTCAACGATTTCCGACTGCGCAACATCACGGAGACCAAAGTATATCCGCTGTTGCTCTGCATCAAGGACAAGGTGGAGAACCCATGGAACGTTACGATTCAGTTTGAGGGAAATCCCGCTAAAACATACAAGGAGATACAGCGCATATATAAAGAGGTGTTCCATGAGGAGCTAAACCAGGCACATCCGTTCGTTGACAAGAGCATTGAATCGGTGTTTGAGTCGGAGTTGAGACTTTCAAAGATTATCGCCCTCTTTGCTTTCATCGCCATCGTCATCTCGCTGTTGGGGCTTGTCGCCATGTCCACCTATTTCATTCAGCAGCGCAGCAAGGAGATTGCCATCCGGAAAGTGTTTGGCTCCACGAGCAACCGAATCCGCCGAGATCTCATCCGCACCTTCCTTCAATACGTGGGCGTTGCTTTCATTATCAGCGTACCCATCATCTGGTATATTATCAACGAATGGATCAGCTGGTACAGTTACCGCATCGTGTGGTGGCCGTGGATTATCGTTGCCGGCATCCTCGTGCTGCTTATCTCGTTCTGCGCTGTGGCCATTCAGAGCTACATGGCCAGCAACGAAAACCCTGTAAATAACATTAAACAAGAATAAATATGAAAAAGAAAATCTTTTTTTGCATGACAGCTGTCCTTGTCTTGCTGTCATCATGTATCGTTGTACAAGCCAACTCATACGAGGCTGCCAATGACGAAAGCAGAGCTTACACGCTGAGAGATTTCTCGGCAATCGAAGTCTCCGGAGCCATCCATGTAGAGTTTGTGCAGAGTAACAATCAAAACTACCGTGTAAAGGCGGTAGGTTCGCCCAGCATGTTGCCGAAGTTGCAGATGGAAGTGCGCAATCGTGTGCTGACCATCAAGCAAAAGTCTGACCCTGGCTTTCATTCAGGCAATCATCACCTCACGGTTTATGTACAGGCACCCAACTTGCAGTCGGTCAAAGCTTCCGGTGCGTGTGATGTGCTCATTCGGTCGCTCAATGCCTCGGCAGTGCGGTTGGAGGCACGCGGTTCGAGTGATATCAAGGTCAATCAGCTGACGGCCAATAGCTTGGAAGTCCGGTTGCAGGGTTCTTCCGATGCTCGTCTGGCTGGCAAAGTGTCGAAAGCCGTATATACCTGTTCCGGTTCTTCCGATGTGAGAGCCTACGATCTCAAGGCGAAAGACGTGTCGGTCACATGCTCAGGCTCGTCGGATGTCTATTGCTTCGCCACCCGTTCCGTCAGTGCCAAAGCCTCTGGCTCGAGCGACATCCGCATCAAGGGCAACCCCGTCCAGCGACAATTGGACAAATCAGGGTCTTCGGATATTCACGTATTACATTAATCATCTATACTATGTTGCATCTTATCCAACAGTCTTGCCGCATGGCTTGGCGCAATCTCTTCCGCCGCAGGCAACACAATGTGGCCAAGATTCTCTGTTTGGCACTCGGATTGAGTGTCAGTGCGGTTATCATTGCCGAGATTTATTACGAACAGACTTTCGACCAGTGTTATCCCGATTACGACCGTATCTGCCGTGTGACCGAGGGCTTCAAGATGAAGGCACAGGAGTTCACGGAGGGCTTTCAAACGTCGGGCGGCGTGGCACCGATGATGAAACGAACCATTCCACAGGTGGAACTGGCTACGCGCACCAATCCAAATGTGACCGATGGAGAGGTGGAAACTGATGACAAAGTACGTGTCCGCGCCGATGTCTACTTTGCCGACAGCTGCTTCTTCCGCATGTTTCCGGCCCGCATCCTTGAGGGTGATGCCGACCGGGCACTCACGGAACCGTTCTGTTGTGTGGTGAATCGCTCGACGGCAGAGCGCTTGGGCGGCAACGTTGTGGGTCGGCATATTCAGTCGAAAGAAATGTCGGGCCTGAAGCTGACCATCGTGGGCGTCTACGAGGATTATCCTCACAACTCAACGTTCCACAACTATGATGTGATCGGTTCAATGAAGACGCAGAAGAATTTTAGCTACGACGGTCAGGATAATCTGGTCGGTAACGACCGTTACATCAGTTTCGTACGTCTCAGGAAAGGTGTCTCTCCCGATTCGTTGAAGCCCCTTATACACCGCATGATACAGACGCATTATCCCGTCAAGGAGCTGCAACAGTCCGGCACGTGGCTCACTTACAAGGTCACCCCCATATCTCGCTATTACACGGAGGCGGACAATGTGCGCCAGATGTTCTGGATTCTGTCGCTCCTGGTCATCATCCTGCTTTCGGTCTCGATACTCAACTACGTGCTGATTGTGGTGGGCAATTTGGTCAGTCGTGCCCGTGAGATGGCGGTAAGAAAATGCTATGGTGCCGGCCGAGGAGCCGTCTACAGCATCACCTTCAGCGAAGTGTGCCTGCATCTCGTGCTTGCTCTCATATTAGGAGCAGCTCTGTTGTGGGCTTGCCATGGCACAATCGAACAGTTGTTGTCGGCTCCGCTCTCTGTGTTGGTATTCAACCGTGGTGCGTGGATTTTGCTTTTGATTGTGTTGATGGTGCTTCTCGTGGGTGGTATCGTACCCGGATGGCTTTACAACCGCATGCCCGTGACCATTGCATTTCATGGCTATGTCGAGGCCCGACGTCGCTGGAAGGTGGCGCTCCTGGGGCTTGAGTTTGCCATGGTGAGCTTCCTTTTAGGTCTGCTTTTCATTGTGAGCATGCAGTATAGGCATACGGTTGGCTTTGACTTAGGCTATCAGTGTGCCGGTCTCGCGTCTGTTAACATCACCGCGCTACAGCCCGATGAACGGCAGACGGCATACGACGAGGTAGGCCGTATGAGCGGCGTGCGTCAGGTGTCGGCCTGCAATACGTTTCCTTTCTATGGTATGAGTGGTAACAACGTAACTGTTCCTGGTGAAGAATCACAGCTGTTCAATATCGCCGATCTCTTCACTGTCGCCGACCATTACTTTGATATGCTGCAGATTCCTGTTGTTGCCGGCCGTGTCTTCGCATCGGGCAGCGACAGTCTCAGGCAAGTAATGGTGAGTCAGGACTTTGCCTCTATGATGAAAAAACTGCGCGGATGGGACGACGTGGTGGGTCGGAAGGTGATTATTAGTGAGCATAGCGGCAACGAAAACAAAGACTTACTGACCATCGTAGGCGTCTATCGTGACATTCATCTGGGCAGTGCAGAGAACAATGGGAGGGACAGACCCTCTGTGATTTTCTACGGACGTGCGGCCAACTGGATGAACAATTACCTGCTGATACAGCTGGACGATTTCAGCGTAGAGAAGCTGACAGACATCCAGACGCGGCTTCAGCGTTTCTTTCCGGGCAAAACAATCATGGTCGAGAGTGTGGAGAACCTCAAGAACATGCAGTATGTTGCGACCCGCAACTTCCGAAACGGCGTGATGACAGTTGGCATCGTGGTGCTTTTCATCGCGCTGATGGGACTTATTGGTTATGTCAGCGATGAGGTGAACCGTCGTCACAAGGAAATCGCCATCCGCAAGGTGAACGGGGCGTGTGTGGGCGACGTGATGCGTATTTTCCAGCTGAACATCCTTCGCACAGCCATTCCAGCCGTGCTGATTGGGGCTGTCGGTGCCTACTGGGTAGCCGCACAGTGGCTACAGCTCTATGACAACCGCATCGCGTTGACGGTGTGGCCGTTCCTCGTGACAATCGTCCTCGTGCTGCTCATCATCGTTACCGTTGTGGCAATCAACTGCTGGCGCGTGGCCAACAGCAACCCGGTGGTGTATCTGAAACAAGAGTAAGAAAGGAACATCCGATTGACCGGACTTCAAATCATAAAACATATAAAAACCATAATATTTTAAGAATATGATTAAAGTAGAAAATTTAAGCAAATCGTTCCGTACGGAAGAAGTGGAGACCATTGCGCTCAACAATGTGTCGTTCCAAGTAGAAGACAAGGAGTTTGTTGCCATCATGGGGCCTTCGGGCTGTGGCAAGTCAACTCTGCTCAACATCCTCGGGCTGCTCGACAATCCCACGGGCGGCAAGTATTGGTTAGGCGACAAGGAAGTGTCGGCGCTGAAGGAGAAAGATCGCACCGATGTGCGCAAGGGAGAGATAGGGTTCGTGTTCCAGAGTTTTAACCTCATCGACGAGCTCAACGTGGAAGAGAATATCGAACTGCCCCTGACATACCTTGGCATGTCGAAGGCCGAGCGCAAGCAGAAAGTGAAGGACATCATGAAGCGCATGGGCATCAGTCATCGCGCCAAGCACTTCCCTCACCAGCTATCGGGCGGTCAGCAGCAGCGTGTGGCCATCGCCAGAGCCGTGGTGTTTGGCCCGAAACTGATACTAGCCGATGAGCCGACAGGTAATCTCGACTCGAAAAATGGTGCCGAGGTGATGGGCTTACTCACCGAACTCAATCGCGAGGGAACCACCATCGTCATGGTTACTCACAACGAGCATGACGCCTCCATCGCCCATCGCATCGTGCGACTGTTCGACGGACAGATCGTTGGTTGATTCAGGAGCAAAGCGTAAGCAAGCCAGGTGGCTCGGCGAGCTGCTTTTGCAGAACGTGCTTACGCTTTGCCCCTATGGCTTTTTCGGCAAGCATGCGTATCTTCTGTGGGCAACGAATCCATTGTTTTTGTCTTATTATTTTACCAAAAAACGGCCATCTAAAATCTTCAAAATAGAAAAAATCAATAGGCAAACGAACTGCAAAAATGGGCTGATTTTCACAAAATAAACGTCTTTTCAAGCTAAAACATTGATTTTACGTTGCTAAATAGTTCTCAAAATATATTTAATTGAAAATAAAGAAGTTACCTTGTTATGTAGACTAAATAGGTAACGATTTGGAAACGAGCGAATTGCTTTTAGTCGCAAGTTTCTGCATTGACAAAGAACACTTGTTATTCTATTTGCAAAGATAATCATTTGCTTTGAATAACAAGCGTTTTTGATAAAGATTTCTCTCTTTCGCTTCGTCTTCTCTTGTTTTCAGGTTTGGAAATCTATAGTCTCTGCAATCTCAGAAAGGAAAACATTGTTTTGGAAGAAGGAGAACTTTGCATCAAGGGCAGACAGTATGAAGGCTAAGACTCCATACTGTCTCCTGGGTGGGCGATATATATATTAGGAAAGCAAGCTGGTTTTGTCTTTGACGTGACGACTAACTAACATTATCCACAACGGCATGTATCACACACAGTGAAACATTTGCTTGCCCCCTGCAGATCTTTCATTGCTTTAACCATAGTCTAATTAGGGTCTGCTGAATTATTATCTCTTCACAGACAGAGGGTAGCAGACGTAGACCCTCATAGTGACGATAATGATGAA
>NZ_QFFX01000026.1:0-37228 GCF_023522295.1 Prevotella sp. TCVGH
GCAGAAGATTCCATGCACATTTTTGTCACATAAAAGAAAACGACTCTAAATTATGCACATTTTTGTCATATAAGCCAGAAAACGGCCATCGAAAATCTTCAAAGTAGAAAATTTCAATAGGCAAACAATAGACAAAATTACGCTGATTTTACCAAATCTGACACCTGGTTACGCTGGAACATTGAGTTGATGTCCTTGGAAACATGTATCAAGGGCATTATTCACATGCAATAGCAGCATTGAAGCATGCAAATAACAAACTTAAAACAATGCTTTAACCGCCAAACAACGGTAGAAATGGGAATGAAAAGAGATAATTTGTTTATAAAATGTTTAATATCAACGAATTATGAACATCGCTCATTTTTAGCGTATTTGCGACCAACTTTGGTATTGGTTGTTTACACGCGAGTTTTGAGAGGGACTTTGTAAAGAAAATTCAGCATTTAATTTCATTCCATGTAGCGTACCTGCAAGTTTACATGCGTTGTATGGTTGGTGTCTTTCGTTGTAAAAATATCATTCATTTTTTTGCTTGTTTCCTTCTAATTATCAAATAAATACAGTATCTTTACCAAAAATATTTATTCATAACATATCATGTACACACAAGAACAAGGATTATACATCGCACATGGACAGAATGGCCCGATTGTGTTGAACGGGGCAATGGTCAATCGACATGGCTTGGTGGCTGGCGCAACAGGTACTGGCAAAACAGTTAGTTTGCAGGTAATGGCGGAATCTTTCTGTCAGGCTGGTGTGCCCTGCTTTATGGCTGATATGAAAGGTGATTTGTCTGGTATTAGTCAGGCAGGTCATCTCACAGGCTTTATCGAGTAACGTATGGCAGAATTTGGCATACACAATCCCACGTTTCAATCTTGTCCTGTACGCTTTTTTGATGTTTATGGTGAACAAGGGCATCCTATGCGCGCTACTATTTCAGAGATGGGACCAGAATTGTTGACACGACTTCTTGAACTCAACGATACGCAAGCCGGTATTCTGAATATTGTGTTTCGTGTCGCGGACGAAAGGGGATTGTTAATAATTGATATGAAAGATTTGCGCTCCATGCTCGACTATGTTGGACAGCATGCAAAAGAGTACACCACGAAATATGGGAATATCTCTTCAGCTTCCATTGGAGCCATTCAGCGTTCACTGCTTCAATTGGAAAGTCAGGGTGCCGGTAAGTTTTTTGGTGAGCCATCTTTTGATATTAACGACTTGTTACAGACCGAAGGGGGCAAGGGAATTATGAATGTTTTAGCAGCAGACAAATTGATGTTGCAACCAAAACTCTATTCTACTTTTCTGCTTTGGCTTATTTCAGAGCTCTACACTGCATTGCCAGAAGTGGGCGATCAGCCATTACCTAAGTTAGTGTTCTTTTTTGATGAAGCGCACATGCTTTTTGACGGAACATCTAAAGCGCTCATCGATAAGATAGAGCAGGTAATACGTCTTATCAGAAGTAAGGGGGTAGGCATTTTTTTGATTACCCAAAGTCCCACAGATATTCCCCTCAATATTCTTGGACAATTAGGCAATCGTGTACAACATGCACTGCGTGCCTATACGCCCAAAGATCAAAAAGCCGTAAGAGCTGCAGCTGAAACCTTTCGCGCTAATCCTGCTTTTAAGACAGAAGAGGCGATTACTAATCTTGAGACAGGCGAGGCACTGGTGTCGCTCTTAGATGCAAAGGGAGCACCTCAGGTGGTTGAACGTGCCAAAATGTTATTCCCGTTGAGTCAGATCGGAGCTATCACTGACGAACAGCGTAAAGCAATCATCGCCCAATCGAAATTAGGGATTAAATATGATCAGCCTATTGACCGCGTGAGTGCCTATGAACAATTAATGCAGATGAAACAGCAAGCCGAACAAGAAGTGGCAGAAGAAGCCGATAAAACAACTCCCACGAGTGCTGAACACAGTGGTAACACGCTATTCAGTAAGATTTTGAAATCCGTTATTACTGCCCTTACTGCTACATTCGCCTCTATCTTAGGCACTGCTGTATCTAATAAAGTGACAGGTAAAAAATCACGTTCCCGAACATCAACTACCGAACGTGCCGTAAAGAATGCCACTTCTGCAGCAACGCGCACGATGACACGTGAAATAACCCGTAGCATTTTGGGTAATCTTGTCAAGTAGATGACCGTATCAATAAGCTCAATTATTTTCAAGAATTAAAATAGGAGCCATATTCGACGTAGCTAACAGTTGTGCTTCAGTGCTGTGTGTGGACGAAATAGACAAATAACCATATTTATTTCGTCCACATATTTTTGTAGATATCCATTATTTGTTATGTTGATAGAAGAGGTTACCTCTGTGGGATAGGAGGCTCAGAGTGTTGTCGTGGCTGTATTTGTATGGAGGTTTCGCATAGTCATGGACAAGGCTTATTTGTGCATCAATATCATTTTAGCCGTTGAGCTTCTTGAGTCTTTTCAGGGCTTGGGGATGAGTGGGGTAAAGTTTCAGGGCTTTCTGATAATTTCGGATAGCAGCCTCGGTCATGCCTTCTTTTTCACAATCTTTTCCCATGATGACATATTCTGTAGACAACTCTTTGAGAAAAGCTTCTGCGTCTTGCTTTTCCTTCTGCAATTGTTTGTTTTGTTCACGCAGAAGGTTGATGATGTTTAGCTTTCTACGGATGAGTCGTTTTACTTCAGGCTTTTCAATGTCGTATCGGCTGTGAATGGCTTTATAGAAGTAGTCGAGTGCCGTTTGCATGTCCCCTCGGTCAAAAGCCTTGGTGGCATCATGGTACTGTTTGTCTGCTTTGCTCTGTTGCATAGCTGTGTTGAGTGCACTTGGGTCGTTGTAAGTTTTTGAAAACCTCACTACCTCTTGGTTTACATAGATATCTTCTTTCTTGACGGGTTCTTGTAGTGCGATACCCTTTAACGAGCGACAGCGAGAAAGAGCGACGTAGGTTTGTCCACCTGCGAAAACACCTCCAGAGAGGTCTATCTTCACTTGGTTGAACGTGAGGCCCTGACTCTTGTGAATGGTAATCGCCCATGCCAGGCGTAATGGGAATTGCTGGAAAGACCCCAAAATCTCTTCCTCTACCTTTTGCTCTTTCTGATTATAGGTGTATCGCACATTGTTCCATACTTCCTGTTCCACATCAACGTCTTCGCCCTGCTCTGTGCGAACGTAAATCTTTCCATCCTCTTCATCTCCAATGCCGATAATCGTTCCTAAGGTGCCATTGACCCATCTCTTTTCACGGTCGTTTTTGATGAATAGAATCTGTGCACCAGTTTTTACTTCAAGCTCAATGGGAGTGGGCAAATTGTTTTCAGGGTATTCACCGTCAATACTTCCATGGAGGATTGTGGCATCGCCTGGCAACTTAGATAAATGCAAGCTATTGATATAATCAACCGTATCACGTCGAGTGGATAAGGTAATGGATAGCTGATGTGCATCCATTGGTTGGTGTTGCCCCACTTGTTGGTTCAATAGGGAGAGGTCTGTATTCGTGACGGTGGAGGTTCGGATATGGTCAAGGATGCTGATAAATTTGTCGTCACGCTGCCGATACACCTTTTGCAGTTCGATACAAACCAACTGGAAGGTTCTAAACACGTGTGCATCAAAAAAGAACTTGGAGGGATAGTAAGGCTGCAGCAGTTGCCAATCTTCTTCTTTGAGGACAGGCTCCAGCTGATAGACATCGCCCACCAACAATAACTGCTTTCCACCGAAAGGGATGCGCATATTGTGCGAGTAAACCCTTAATATTTTGTCAATGAAATCAATGATGTCGGCACGAACCATAGAAATCTCATCAATGATGATAAGTTCGAGTTCACGGATGAGTTTGATTTTCTCGCTGTTATACTTGAGCGTATTTCTAAGCAGCTGCGTGCTGTAGCGTCGGTCGTTAGGAAGTAGGGGATGAAAGGGAAGTTTGAAGAAGCTATGTAGTGTAACCCCACCGACATTGATTGCTGCAATGCCAGTAGGGGCGAGGATAACATATTTCTTTTTAGTAGTTTGAGCGATGTAATGCAGGAAAGTAGACTTACCTGTTCCTGCCTTTCCCGTGAGGAACAAGGAACGGTGGGTGAACTGAACCAGTTGCAGTGCATTTTGCAGCTCCTGGTTGTTCAGGTCTATCTTTTCAATATCAATGCCATGTGCCATTACAAGTTATCCAGCTTGATGACCTCTTCTGTGGGTTCCTTCTTCTTTTGTGGCACCGCAAATCGTTCAGAAGGTTTGAGCTTTTCTTCAGATTTGTGAATGGGGTTGCCAAATTCGTCAAAGAGCACCTCTTCCATATCGTCGTTTAAGGTGTCTTGTGCCGTGGTGTCTACTTTCGCCTTTTCGTAATAGCTGTCACAAGTGTACATGCTGCGTGTGATGTCATCATCTTTGGGCTTGCTAAATTTGGCATGATAAGCTTTGAATGCAGGGTCGTTGAGTACCTCTTGCAAGAAGTATCCACAGATGGGCAAGGCAGTTCGCGAGCCTTGTCCGAGTGCTCCAGTTCGGAAGTGTATGCTTCGATATTCGCCTCCAACCCATGCACCAACGACAAGTTTGGGACTTACCCCCATGAACCATGCATCAGAATGATTATTGGAAGTTCCTGTCTTACCTCCCCAATCGGTATCTCTGTATTTACCCACATATCCTCCAAGACTCATGGACGTGCCACCGGGTTCGCGTAAGCCACCCAAGAGCAGTTGTTGCATAAAGAAAGCACTCTTGTATGGAATGACTTGTTCGGACTTGGTGGGAGCGATGTACACTTGGTGTCCTTCACTATCCTCGATTCTTGTTACCAAGACTGGCTCATGGTGTTTGCCATCGTTGGCTACGGTGCAATAAGCATTTGCCATTTCCAAGAGGTTTACATCCGATGACCCCAATGCCAAGGCTGGTGCATCATCGAGTGGACTCTTGATGCCCATCTTGTGAGCAGTCTCAATGATGCGCTTGATACCCATTTCTTGTCCAAGTCGAACAGCAATGGAGTTAATGCTTCGGGCAAAAGCTCCTTTCAGTGGGATAGAGTCACCAGAGAAGCGTCCGTTGGCATTTCCTGGTGTCCAAGTCACCTCTTGTTGCTTCTTCTTGTCATATACTTGCATGGAGATGTATTCATCGCGCCGTTTGTCACACGGTGTTAGTCCTTGATTCATAGCTTCGGTGTAGACAAACAGCTTGAACGTAGAACCAGGCTGTCGCATCGCTGTTACCTTGTCATACTTCCATGAATTGAAATCGATGTCACCCACCCAAGCCCTTACAGCTCCTGTTTGCGGTTCCATGGCTACCATGGAGCAGTGCATGAAGCGTACCATGTAGCGAATAGAGTCCATGGTAGACATTTGTTTTTCTATCGTGCCATGTTCATAGTCAAAGAGTTTTACCGTATGGGGCTGGTTCAAATAATAAGAGATGGAGTCAGGCTGATGGGGGAACTTGGCACTCAAATATTTGTATACAGGCTGTCGCTGTGCAATCTGTTCGATGAAGCCAGGGATGACCTGTCCGTTCTCATCAATCCAAGGATCATTCTTTCCCCAGTGATTGTTGAAGTTGCGCTGAATCTGTTTCATCTGTTTGCGGGCGGCTTCTTCAGCATAACGTTGCATTCGTGTGTCCAACGTGGTGTAAATCTTTAACCCGCTTGTATAGAGATCATATCCATTCTCTTCGCACCAATCCTTTAGATAATTGGCTATGGCTTCCCTGAAGTAGAGTGCTTGTCCGTCATAATTGGTTTCGACACTATAATGTAGCTTGATAGGAATTGTACTTAAACTGTCATATTGCGCTTTGGACAAGTCGCCTTTCGCCTCCATCAGTTTCATGACAACGTTCCTACGACGCAGACTGTTCTCGGGATTAGAAATGGGATTGTAATGAGTGGTGGCTTTCAGCATTCCAACCAACACAGCACTTTCTTCAACCGTCAACTGAGAAGGTGTCGTGTTGAAATATGTCTTGCTTGCTGTTTTTATGCCGTATGAGTTTGACCCAAAATCAACGGTGTTGGCATACATGGTGAGAATTTCGTTCTTGTCGTAAAGCATCTCCAGCTTAAGAGCAATAATCCATTCTTTGCTTTTCATGACCAGCATTTTGATACCAGGTATCTTTCCCAGTATTCCAGTAGAATATTGGGTACGAACGCGGAACATATTCTTTGCCAACTGCTGTGTAATAGTTGAGGCTCCTCGTGCGTCATTCCCTACAACTGCATCTTTTGCAGCTGCGAAGATACCTTGAAAATCGATGCCAATGTGGTGATAGAACCGTTCATCTTCTGTATCAATCAAGGCTTTCCAGAAGAGTGGGTTCACCTCGTTGAAGGTAACAGGGGTTCGGTTCTCGTTAAAAAACTTACCGATGAGCTTGCCATCACTGCTGTAAATCTCAGATGCCGAGGCAGTGGTGGGGTTCTTGATTTGGGCAAAGCCTGGTGATTTGCCAAACAACCAAAGAAAATTGATATCTACTGCACCCAAATAAATAAAGAGTGCTATCACTCCAGAAAGTAATGCTATTCCTGTTTTTGCGTACCATGGACGTCCAATGTATAGCTGTTTATACCATGGCCAAAATCCACGTATTTTATTCCAACACCAGTTGAGGAATGTTTTGATTCGGTTCAATTTCATGATGATTCATTTGTTTGCAAAAGTAGCAAATAAGTTGGTATCTATAGCTGATTGTCGATATAATTTAGTATTTCTTCAATGTTGTCGGGATTGAACCATTGAATATCTTGGTCTTTTTTGAACCAAGTGAGTTGTTTTCGCATGTATTCACGCGAATTAGACTGAATCCTGCGGATGGCTTCTTCGAGCGGTATGTGTCCATCGAAATAGGCGAACAGCTCTTTATAACCCACAGTATTGAGGGCATTTAATCCTTTAAGCGGATAAACCGCCTTTGCCTCCTCGAGCAATCCTTGTCGCATCATTTTGAGAACACGAAAGTTGATACGGTTGTACATCTCCTCACGAGTTCTGTTTACTCCAACCTTCACTATGTTGAAAGGTCTTTTCTTCTTGGTGTTAGTTCTGAAAGAGGAGTAGGGCTTACCCGTCATGTGGCAGATTTCGAGTGCATGAACCACTCGTCTGGGATTGTTTTTATCTACTATATTATAATGTTCGGGATCTAATAAGCTGAGCTCTTCCACGAGTGGAGCTAATCCCTCCCGCTCCAATCGCTCTTTCATCCATTGGCGGGTGGTGTCGTCAACAGTGGGAATGTCATCAATGCCTTGACATACGGCACTGATATACATCATGCTTCCACCAGAAAGCAAAGCCGTATGGTGTGGAGAAGTCGAAAAGAGATCGGTTAGAAGTTGTAACACTTCTTCTTCGTATTTAGCCGCACTGTAATAATCTTGCAAATGCAGCGAGCCAACGAAGTAATGTTTTACTCGTTGTAATTGTGAAGAAGTAGGTGCAGCGGTTCCAATAGGAATCTCTGCGAACAGCTGTCGCGAGTCGGCGTTAATGATAGGAGTGTTGAGGTGTTCGGCAATTTTCAGAGAGAGTTCTGTTTTGCCTACACCCGTAGGACCAAGAAGAACAATCAGTGTATTCATTTATCGAATGATGCCTCGCTGCGAAGATTCTACGAAATCGATAATATATTGTATTTCGGGAGTGATGTTGATGTTTTTCTTTATCTCTTCAATGCCTTCACTCAAAACTCCTTTACTGTACAGCAACCTGTAGGCTTCGTGTATCAAGTCAATCAGTTCGTTGCTGAAGCCTCTGCGTCGAAGTCCAACAATGTTAATTCCAGCATAACGAATCGGCTCTCGTCCTGCGATGATGTACGGTGGGATGTCTTTCGGAGAGCGGCTCCCTCCTTGTACCATCACATATCCTCCTATGTGACAGAACTGGTGGCACAGGAATGTGGCACTGATAATGGCACGGTCGTCAACTGTCACCTCGCCTGCCAATTTGGTGGAGTTTCCTATGATAATCTCATTACCGATGATGCAATCGTGGGCGATGTGCATGTTCTCCATCAATAGGTTGTTGTCGCCTACAATGGTGGTACCCTTAGAAGCTGTGCCTCGTGAGATGGTCACGTTTTCTCGGATGCTGTTATGATTTCCTATTTGGCAGGTGGTCTCTTCGCCCTTAAATTTCAAATCTTGCGGTTTCGTGCTAATGCTCGCACCAGGGAAAAGTTCGTTGTTGTTTCCAATCCTTGCACCAACGTGAATCGTAACACTGTTCTGTAATACGTTGCCATCACCCAAAACAGTGTTTTTGTCGATGTAGCAAAATGGACCAATGATGTTGTTGTCGCCTAATTTTGCTTCAGGATGAACATAAGCTAATGGACTGATTTGATTCATATTCTATTTGGAAATCTTTATAGATAGAGAGGAGTCGTGGGTTTGAAGACCTTGCTCCATACTATTTGGTTTTGACAATCTGTGCGGTGAAAGTGGCTTCGGAAACTACCGTATCGCCCACAAAGGCGTAGCCTCGCATGGAACTGATGCCATGCCTGACGGGTTGAAGCATTTCTACACGGAATATCAATGTGTCACCGGGAACTACCTTTTGACGGAATTTCACATTATCTATTTTAAGAAAGTAGGTAGACCAGCGTTCTGGTTCTTCCACTTGATTTAATACCAGAATACCACCACACTGCGCCATGGCTTCAATTTGCAGAACACCTGGCATTACTGGTTCTTTGGGAAAATGTCCCACGAAGAACGGTTCGTTGCTTGTAATGTTTTTCACACCTACGATACTGTACGATCCTATGGCAATAATTTTGTCGACAAGTTGCATGGGGTAGCGATGAGGCAACAGTTGGCGAATGCGAATGTTGTCCAACAATGGCTCTTCATTGGGGTCGTAAATCGGAGCTTGTATCTCGTGTTTACGAATCTCCTTGCGCATGAGTCGGGCAAACTTGTTGTTTATGGTATGTCCTGGACGAGTGGCAACGATGCGTCCCTTGATGGGCTTGCCAATGAGTGCCATGTCTCCGATGATGTCCAGAAGTTTGTGACGGGTACACTCGTTCTCCCACATCAACGGTTTGTGCTGAATGTAGCCAATCTTGGTGGCATCCATGTGGGGAACTTTCAATATGTCAGCAAGCTGGTCCAGCTTGTCCTGCGACACTTCACGCTCGTAGATAATGATAGCGTTGTCCATGTCTCCGCCTTTAATGAGATTGGCTTCCAGCAAAGGAACAATGTCGCGAACGAAGACAAAAGTACGGGCAGGAGCTATTTCGTCTCCATAGTTTTCGATGTTGTCTAAGGTAGCAAACTGGCTGTTGATGAACTTTGACTCAAACGAACACATGGCTGTGATGCTAAACTGCTCGTCAGGTAAAATAGTAATGCACGATCCCGTCTCCTCGTCTTTTACCTCTATCTTCTTACGAATGATGTAAAAGTCTTTGGGTGCATTCTGTTCTACGATTCCTACCTGTCTGATTTTGTCAACATACATGGCAGCCGAACCGTCAAGAATAGGAAATTCTGGTCCGTTTACCTGAATGAGACAGTTGTCAATACCCATGGCATACAAAGCAGACAAACCATGTTCTACCGTAGATACCCGCACCTCTCCATTAGCCAATACCGTACCGCGTTGTGTGTCTACCACTTTTTCAGCAACTGCGTCTATGATGGGTTGGTTTTCTAAGTCTATGCGTTGTATCTTGTATCCAGTATTCTCTGTAGCAGGATTAAAGGTAACTGTTAAACTAAGACCAGTGTGTAAGCCTTTGCCACACAATGAAAAGCTACCGTTAAGAGTTCTCTGTTTGATTGTATCCATTTTATTCTTGATTGTTGGAAACCAATTTGTCCGTGGTTTTCTTTAGTAATTCTATTTCCCTTTGCAACTCGTTGAGTTGTTTGTACATTTCGGGTAGTTTGCGGGCTACGGCATGGGAGCGAAAGAAACGTATTTGTTCCATGGGAGGAGTACCCATAAGTTGTTGGTTGTCCTTCAAACTTCCTGGTACACCCGACTGTGCACCGAGGTACACTTTGTTGCCAATGGTAATGTGACCTGCTATACCTACCTGTCCGCCAAACATGCACCATTGTCCTATTTTTGTAGAGCCAGCTACACCCACTTGCGCACTCATCACTGTATGCTCACCAATCTCGGTGTTGTGGGCAATCTGTACAAGGTTGTCTAATTTAACGCCTTTTCTAATATACGTGCTGCCCATGGTCGATCGGTCTACACAGGTATTGGCACCAATCTCTACATGATCTTCAATGGTGACAATTCCTATCTGAGGGATTTTATCATATCCATCGCTTGTTGGAGCAAACCCAAATCCGTCGGCTCCGATGACACACCCTGCATGCAAAATGACATGGTTGCCTATTTTGCAATCGTGATAGACCGTTACTTGAGGATAGAAGAGACAGTCGTCTCCCACGCTAACGTTGTCACATAGCACCACATGCGGATAAATCTGTGTGTTATCCCCCACGACAACGCCCTCGCCAATAGAGGCAAAGGCACCAATATAGACATTCTTACCAATCTTGGCTGTTGGTGCTATGGATGCCAAAGGGTCGATACCCGTCTTATGCGTCCGCATAGATTCATACAGTTGCAGCAGCTTGGCTATTGCATCGTAGGCATTCTGAATCCAAATCAGGGTGGTTGAGACGGGATGGTCTATTGTAATTTTGTCATCTATCAAGACGATAGACGACTGGGTGTTGTAAAGATATTGTGTATATTTTGGATTTGAGAGAAATGAAATAGTACCTGTCTTGCCCTCTTCAATTTTAGAAAAGTTATGAACGCTAACGTTTTCATCTCCTTCTATTCTGCCATTAATATATTGTGCTATTTGCTGAGCAGTAAATTCCATGTTAGATAATCCCAATTTTAATTATTTTGCAAATATAGTTATTTTTCTGCAGACTGTAGTTGTAGAATTGTAATATTTTAGTTTTTTCGATGAAATCCCATACAGCCGTTGATGTTCAGCTGTCTTTTATCTTATTCCCCCGTTTTTAGTTCCACCTTATTTTAATACCCTTGTAGATACTTCATAATACCTTTGAATTTCATGTCAAAAGACAGATGTGCAATAAAGGCTAATGGCTTCATGGTGGACTATAAGAAAAAATCTGTTGAGCTGTCGCAGGCTATCAGGAATATATTTGTATCTTTGTCATGTGATACAACGGTAAGTACAACGACGACTATAAGAAGATGCAGTTCTACTATCATCCTAACCATTTGGGCAGCAGTAGTTACATCACCAACTTGGACGGCGAGGTATCGCAGCGCATCGAGTATGTGCCGTTTGGTGAAGTGTTCATAGATGAATTGGAGCTTATGCGGAAATCGGCGACCGCAGGGAAACCAACTGCAACTAATGTGTATCAATATAAGAAAGAAAAGCATGAGATTGATTACGGCAAAAGATGAAGACGGTCGAAATTTATTACATATTACAATAATATCAGATGCGAATAAAATTGCTCAGGATTTAATTTGTAATGGAATAGATATAAATGCAACAGACAGATATGGGCTAACGCCCCTACATTTATGTGCAGAATATGAAAACTATAGTATAGCAGAAATTCTGTTGCAAAAAGGAGCTGTTGTAGATCATGTTGATAAGTATGGCAATACTCCTCTTTGGGTAGCTGTATTTAATGAGGATTATAAGTTAGCATAACTTTTAATAAGTTATAGAGCAAATAAAGACAACAAAAATTTAAATAATAAATCACCTTTAGATTTTGCAAAGCAGACAGGAAATGAAGATATGATTAATATATTGTCACAATTGTTCATCAATAAATAATAAAAATCAGATGATGCATAAAACAGTAAAATATTTTGTAATTCTATTCTCTTTATATGTGCTATATTTAAGTATTAGTGTAGTATTGAATGGAGCAGTTAGTTTAAAATATAACGCAATGAGTATGGAAGATATAAATCATGTTATTCATTATGCTCTGTTAGTAATAGTCTATGCAATAACTATTTTACTTGTATTAATACTCCCTTTTTTTATTAAAAAGAAGTAATCGGTATTGCTACAAATGGGAGTTGTTAAAATAATCATCTGATTATCAATTTAATTTTTAAAAGATTAAGCATAAAGGCAGGGAAAGATTCTCTGCCTTTTGCTATAAAAGAAAAAATGAACTTACGAGAACGCTTCGGCACTTTATGCTCCAGATTGGAAGTTGAGTCTTTATATCTACATTGCAGTACAACGGAAGTAATCAAAGGTGCGAAAGATGGCATGGGTATAACAAAGACGGGAGCAATAAACAGGAAAGATTGACGTTAAATCATTGATAACCATTAACAATTGTACGTTATGACGGCGTTAAGCGCAAAGACAATAACGCAGCTTCTTTCTGTAAGTACAAGGGACAAGCCGAACGACGACTATGAGAAGATGCAGTTCTACTACCACCTCGAACATTTGGGCAGTAGCTACATCATCAACCTCGATGGCGAGATATTGCAGCACATCGAATATGTGCCGTTCGGCGAGGTGTTCATTAAAGAGCGCACTGAGTAGTTGCGCAAGTCTATTAAGATTGTTTTTGTAAAAAAAGATGACAATAAAACGGCTCTTGAAAAGTTGTGAAATAGAAAAAGAAAAGTAGAAAAAAGCAGGTATATTTGACATTTTTCGACAAAGAAAGTGCAAGTTTTCAATTAAAGCATTGAGTTAATACGACTATTACATGTGAATAGTCGCACTATTGAGCCTATTTTGAGACACAAACTTATTGTTACAACACGATTTTTTATTGCTTTTTGGAGCCAAATAGAGATAAAAAGAGACATTTATTTCATTCTTTTTATGATAACATATTGATAGTCATATCATTAAAAAACTTTCTCATAATTCGCGTATTTGCGACCAGCCGACGGTTTGCTTCAAAATATGCGAATTATACAAGCATGCTTGTTAAATAAATTGACAGTTATTTTTTTGTTTATCAGGTCTTCTTGAAAGACAAACGAAGTTAAGAAATGAGGCATGATAATCTACATTGACCTGTCCTCTGTTTCCTCTGTTTCCTCTGCAAGTGTATTTTCATCGGAACTCTCGTAGGCGGTGAGGTCTCGCTAATATTGCAGATACCGCAAAAAAAGAGGAGTGCCTTTTTTGACACATCCTCTTCGACTGATTTGTAAAAACTATTATATTTTGGATAGCGCAAGTAGTTAGTTCCACCCATGCCTATCGCTTAGACTTTATTTAGCGAATGCTAAATCGATAAGCCACATGACTGAAATATTTCTCACCGGGTTTAAGATATGGTGAAGGCCAATTTTTCTTATTAGTCGAATTGGGATATTTCTGTGGTGCTAAACATACGGCTGCACGCTGTGGATAGGCGATGCCTTTCTTGCCCACTACACTCCCTGAGAGGAGATTTCCAGAGTAAAACTGCAAACCAGGCTGGTTGGTAAACACCTCCATATAGATGCCCGATTCGGGTGAGTACAGACTGGCTGCCACCTTTGTGTCGTCACCCTTGCCATTGGTATAGGTGTTGAGTACATAGTTGTGGTCATAGCCATTGGCATATTTGATTTGTGTAAAGGTTGTGTCACCAATAGTTTCAAAGAGTGGATGACGTTTGCGGAAATCCATAGGCGTGCCATAAACGGACTTTATCTCTCCCGTTGTCATCAATGTGCTGTCGCAAGGAGTGTAGTTGTCTGCATTGATATACAAAATCATGTTGGTGCCTGCCTTTGACGGGTCTCCCGAGAGATTGATGTACGAGTTGTTGGTCATATTGATTACCGTCTCTGCATCGGTTGTTGCCTCAAACTGTATGTCCAGCGTGTTGTCATTCTTCACAGTGTAAGTAACTGTAGCAGCTACATTGCCAGGGAAGTTATTGTCACCATTGGGGGAGTGAAGGCTCAGTTGTAAGGTGGAATCGTTTAATTGTTGACCTTCATAAATTGCGTATTGCCATCCCGATGGTCCTCCATGCAGACAGTGCCTGAAACTGTTTTGTGGCAATTGTATCTTTTTACCTGCAACGGTGATTTGTCCTTTGTTGATACGATTAGCATATCGACCAATGACGGCTCCAAAGTCGCTGGCGTTGTGAACGGTGTCGGCATATTGTGCGATGTTGTCAAAACCCAGCACCACATCAGTAGCGATGTCGGCTTTATTGGGCACACAAATAGAGACAATGCGTGCGCCGAAGTTAGTTACACACACCTCCATGTCATGACTATTTTTTATCACAAATAGTTTCACGGGTTTTTCATGAATGATGGTATCGAATTTGGCAGGATTGAGTCCCGAAACGGTGCGGTTCTTATCATTGCCACTTGAACATGCTGCAAACAATGTGGCAACAAAAGCGATGGTTAAAAATATCTTACTTTTTAGCTTCATGGTTGATAGTTTTGAGTCATTTTATTTTTGTGGATAAACAAAAAAAATATCTGTTGGCGACAAATGAGCCAACAGATATTTTTTCCATAAAAGTTAATTAGCAAACTTTGTGTGAGCCTTGACTAATCACAACATCATAGATTTCAGGCTTCTTTCCAAATTTGGCAGCATATTTCTCTGTTACATCTGCTACAAATTTGTCATGAATCTCGTCTTTTACAAGGTTGATGGTGCATCCTCCGAAGCCGCCACCCATAATGCGACTACCTGTGACCTTGTTTTCTTTTGCTACTTCGTTGAGGAAGTCAAGCTCTTCACAAGATACTTCGTAGTCTTTGCTTAAGCCCTCGTGTGTTTCGTACATCTTCTTGCCAACAGTCTCATAGTCGCCAGCTTGTAGTGCATCGCAAACAGCCAAGACGCGGTCTTTTTCTCCCAAAACAAAGCGAGCACGGCTGTAGTCTTCTGCTCCTACTTCATCTTTTACTTCTTCTAACTGCTCCCAAGTGCAATCGCGTAGCGTTTCAAACTTGCCTTCAGGATGCTTAGCAGCAATGTGCTTCACTACATTTTCACAAGATTTGCGACGGTCGTTATAAGGCGAACCAACCAACTCGTGCTTAACACAAGAGTTGACCAACATCAACCTGTACCCTTTAGGATTAAAGGGGAAGTACTCAAACTCGCGACTACGGCAGTCTAAGCGCATCAGTTTTCCTTCTTGTCCAAAGACACTGGCAAACTGATCCATGATGCCACAGTTCACACCTACGTAGTTATGCTCGGTAGCTTGACCTGCCAAGACCATATCCCATTTGGACACCTTGTTGTCGCCAAACAAGTCGTTAAGTCCAAAAGCGTAACAACTCTCGAGTGCAGCAGATGAAGACATGCCTGCGCCCAATGGAACATCTCCAGAGAAAGCAGTGTTAAAGCCTTTCACCTCTACGCCTAATTTCTTCATTTCCTGCACAATGCCATAGATGTAGCGTGCCCAACTGGTACGTGGACCTTGTGGATCGTCCACCTTAAACTCAACGCGATCTTTCAAATCGATAGCATAACACATAATTGTGTTGCTGCCATTGGGTCTAATCTCTGCCATGATGCCCTTGTCTACAGCACCGGGAAAGACAAACCCACCATTGTAGTCGGTGTGCTCGCCAATAAGGTTAATACGTCCAGGAGAGAAATAAATATTTCCAGTTTTGCCATCAAAGTGTTTGATAAAACGACTTCTAACGTGATCTATATCCATATTATATATGTTTAAGGGGTTAATAAATTTCAGTATGTCAATCATCAAAAAAAGCTGAACGCATGCGTTTGCATGCACTCAGCTTATCGCTTATTCTAATTTAATCTACAGGAATGTCTTTATTCACATTCTTGCTTCCTACGAGTCCATAGTAGAGCAGGTAGCCTAACATGGCTACAATCAGCCAATAACTTGAAATGTAATCATTCAAAGAGGTTGCTATCTGGTCTTGGATGAATGGCATTACACCACCACCAACGACCATTGTCATGAAAATTCCTGATGCAGGAGCAGTGTATTTGCCTAAGCCTTCTGTAGCTAAGTTGAAGATGCAGCCCCACATGATAGAGGTACAAATACCACAAGCGATGATAAAGAAGCATTTAACAGGAACATCCACACCATGGAATGAAACGGACGAGCTTTCAGGAAGTAATATGGCAATGACTAATAGGATGATGCCTAAGGCAGAAGTGGAGATGAGTTGTGCTCGAGAAGAAATTTTACCACTCACGAAACTACTTATAAATCGACCCACCAACATCAGAAGCCAGTAGATGGCAACGATACCTCCAGCGATGGCAGCAGCTCCAGGGAATCCCAATTTCGTGATGTAGAAATTGAGTTCGGCTGGTACACCCACTTCAATACCTACATAGAAGAATATTGCGATTACGCCCAAAACGAAGTGTCGGAAGTTCCAAGGACTATGCTCGAACGTTACACCCGAAACAGTTGACTGTGGTTCAGGTATGGTGACAAAGGCGATGATAAGGAATGTAACAGCAAACACAGCCATGGCAACCCACAGTAGTGGAGTGACATCGTTCATGCTGGTTTTGTCAGTAACTTCTCCAATCAGCACGCCAACGAAAAACGGAGTCAATGTAGCGGTGAGTGAGTTAAGTGTACCACCCGTCTGAATGAGCTGGTTTCCGCGATTTCCACCACCGCCCAAAAGGTTTAACATAGGGTTCACAACAGTGTTTAACATACAAACACAGAAACCACAAATGAAAGCTCCTATCAAATAGATGATGAAGTTGAGCATCACAGGATTTTCTTGGATAGTGAACATTTCACTGCTTCCGCCAAAGATGCTTGATAGATATTGGATAAAAAGTCCGATGAAACCCACAGCCATAGCAATGAGTGCTGTCTTTTTATAACCGTACTTCACCAACATCTTACCTGCCGGAATACCCATGAAGAGATAAGCTAAGAAGTTCATGAGGTTGCCCACCATGCCTGCCCAAGAGTAGGTCTTACCCCAAATATTACCAAATGGGGCGGCAAGATTTGTTACAAATGAGATCATCGCAAATAGGAACATCATTGAAATAATCGCAACAATGACGCCATTTTTGTTTGTCTGTTTTTCCATTTTTACTGTTAAGAGATTTTAATTATTTATTTTTAGTTATTTCAGATAGGGGAGGGAACTGTCAACACATGTCCTTTTGTAACGGGTATTTTAGGTTAGTTCTCTCGGTACATCAATGTCAACTATTGTTTAGTCCATTCGATAAACCGTTGTGTTTCTTCCTTTATTTGGTAGAAAGTCCAATTTCTTGGCACGGTCTCAAGCGATTTGCGATAGGACTAAAAGACGAATAGGGTGATTGATGATTATGATTTGACAGAAAACTTATAAACTGTTTTTTGCTTATACTCTTGTCCTGGTTCTAAGACAACCGAAGGGAAGTATGGATGATTGGGTGAGTCGGGGAAGTGTTGAGCTTCGAAACAAACTGCACTTCGTCTTGGGAATGTAGCACCATGTTGCCCTTGATAACCGTCTGCCCAGTTGTCAGTATAGAGCTGAACGCCTGGTTCTGTGGTATAAACTTCCATGACACGACCGCTCTTAGGATCGGTAAGTCTGGCTGCAAAACTCAATTCGCCTTCTTCTTTCTTATTCAACACAAAGCAGTGATCGTAGCCAGCACCATTCTTTATCTGCTCGTTATCGGCTTCTATGTCTTTTCCAATGGCTTTAGGCTGGCGGAAATCGAAAGGTGTACCCTTTACGAAGCGAATCTCGCCCGTAGGAATAGAGGTCTCATCGATGGGGATGTAATAATCGGCATTGATTTCACAAATCTGCTCCTCTACCGTTGGAGTTGGATTTGCGATGCCTGACAATGAGAAGAAGCCGTGATGCGTTAAGTTGATAATGGTCTTCTTGTTGGTAAAAGCTAAATATTCAATAACGAGTTCGTTATCGTCTGTGAAGGTATATTCTACAATAGTTCTCACTTCTCCCGTGAATCCTTCTTCACCATAGGGACTTACATATTTCAAGACAAGCGTTTGTTCGTTCATTTGTTGTGCCTCCCAAACCTTGGCATTGAATCCCTTTTTGCCGCCATGCAGACTGTTAGGACCATTGTTGATAGGTAGATTATATTCCTTACCGTTGAGCTGAAAACGTCCCTTGGCAATTCTATTGCCATACCGTCCAATTAACGTAGACAGGTAAGGCTCTGGCGAATCAATAACCGCCTGAATATTGTCGTGTCCTTGGATGATATTTGCCAGTTTTCCTTGTTGGTCTGGAACCATGATAGCAACAACAGCGCCACCATAATTCGTAATGGCAACTTCATTTCCATTTTGATTCTTCAGAACGTACAAATCTGTCTTTTTGCCATCAATTGTTGTCTGAAAATCTTCACGTTTCAGCCCACAGCAATTATTTGCGTCACTTGTGTTAGTCATATTTATAAGCTTTTAGTCATTTTATTGTACTTGCAAAGTAACTGAAAAAAAATGAATATGACAAACGAAAGTCTTAAAAAAGCTGGACAATCAGATGTTAAATACCCTTAAATCACTTCCTTTCTAAAAAGGTTAGCAAATCGGCAACAATATAACTGCTACCTCCGACAAATACAAAATCACTTGGATTGGCTTGCTTTAAGCAGGTGGAATACGCTTCTCGAACAGTTCGATACTGCTGTCCTCGAAGCTGATTGGTAGCCCCTGCCTTGGCAATTTCCTCCACAGGAAAAGCTCTTTCTGTTGAGGGTTGTGTCCAATAGTACACCGCATCTGCTGGCAACATCTTCATAATGGTCTGGAGATCTTTGTCATCAACCATCCCAAAGACGATTCTGAGCGTCTCGTATTTCTGTTGTTGCAGCTGTTGGCTCAGATAGTTCCAGCCTGCCACGTTGTGTCCAGTGTCACAATAGATGGCTGGTTGAGTTGATGTTTGCTTTTGCAGACACTGCCATCTTCCCATAAGTCCAGTAGTCTGCATCACGTTTTTCAAGCCTTGTGCTAAACTTTCGAGATGTTTAAGAATGTGCATTTGTCGCAAAACTTTAACGGCAGCGAGTACGGTGTTGGTATTCTTGTCTTGATAACAGCCTGTTAAATCTCCTCGCAGCTCCCCGAACGACAGGGTCTTGTAAATGCGTTGTTGAGAAGAAACATCATAGGTTGAGTGCAAAACCTCTGGTGCATCCTCTGCAAAGATAATGGGTGCATGCTCTTGTTTCGCTTTTTTCTCGAATACAGGTCTTGTCTCGGGGAGGGCTTCTCCTACAACAACAGGAACGTGGGGTTTGATGATACCTGCTTTCTCACCTGCAATCTTTGCCAAGGTGTTGCCCAAAAATTGCGTATGATCAAAGCTTATATTTGTAATTATGGAGAGTTCTGGCGTGATGATGTTGGTGCAATCCAACCGCCCACCAAGCCCCACTTCAATGACGGCAATATCTACTTGCTGGTCGGCAAAGTACTTAAACGCCAATGCGGTGGTCAGTTCAAAGAAAGAGGGGTGGAGGGGTTCGAAGAAATCCTTTTCTTCTTCTACAAATTTAATAACAGTCTCCTCGTCTATGCACACGCCATTGATGCGAATACGCTCTCTAAAATCAATCAAATGCGGTGAGGTGTACAAGCCCACTCGATAGCCTTCGGCTTGCAAGATAGCAGCCAAGGTGTGCGAACAGGAGCCTTTTCCGTTGGTTCCTGCTACATGAATGGTGCGATACTGGCGATGCGGATGCCCAAAGTGTTCATCTAAAGCAATCGTGTTAGATAACCCTTCTTTATAGGCAGACGCCCCAACCTTTTCAAAGACTGGGGCTGCGTGAAACAGATAATCAATAGTTTCTTGGTAGTTCATAAGGCAATCAATGAATTAAGTCATTCTTGTGCATGAAGAGTTTCATGTACCTTATTCATTAAAATAGTTTCTAAACTTCTTAAAGATAGACTGCTTTGTGGCGTAGTCACCCTTAAAATTGTCACTGGTGCGCAGGCGTTCTATCGTTTCCTTTTCATCTCGGCTCAAGGTCTTGGGCACATAGATGCTGATATTCACTACCAAGTCACCTCTACCAGAGCCATATCCCTGCACTGCAGGAAGTCCCTTGCCTCTCAAACGGAGCGTCTTCCCAGGTTGAGTGCCTGCTTCTATTTTTATTCTTACACGTGTATTCTCCAATGTAGGTATCTCAACCTCGCCTCCCAAAGCGGCAGTCGGGAAGTCAAGCAAAAGGTTGTAAATGATGTCTTGACCGTCTCGGATAAACGTGTCGTTGGGTTGTTCCTCTATTAACACCTGAATATTTCCCGTGATTCCGTTTCTTGGACCAGCATTGCCCTTGCCTGGAACATTCACTACCATGCCTTCTGCCACGCCAGCTGGTATCTTAATTTCAACGATCTCCTCGCCTTTCACCACTCCTGTGCCATGACAGTGTTGGCATTTGTTTTTGATAACAGTGCCCGCACCATGACACGTAGGACATTCTGACTGTGTCTGCATCATGCCCAACATGGTTCTCACGGTCTTTACTACAACCCCTTGTCCGTGACAAGTAGGACAAGTTTGTGTACCACTTCCTTTCTCTGCACCGCTTCCATTACAGTGGGTACAGGCAATATCTTTCTTTACTTTGAACTTTTTGGTAACGCCTGTGCTAATTTCTTGTAAGGTAAGCTTTACCTTCAAGCGCAGGTCCGCACCTCGATATTGTGGTTGTTGCCGCTCGCCAGCAGTGCCACCACCGAAGCCGCCAAAGCCACTAAAACCGCTATGTCCGCCAAATACGTCGCCAAACATCGAGAAGATGTCATCCATGGAGAAGCCTCCACCACTGAAACCTTCAAATCCTCCTCCGCCTGGCGCATTAAAGCCAAACTGGTCGTATTGTTGTCTTTTTTTCGGATCATGAAGTACATCGTAAGCTTCCGCAGCTTCCTTAAACTTCTCTTCCGCCTCTTTACTTCCCGGATTTTTATCGGGATGATATTTTATAGCTAACTTTCGGTAGGCCTTTTTTATTTCATCTTCTGAAGCATCCTTGTTCACACCAAGCACTTCATAATAATCGCGTTTTGCCATTCCTTCAATGTTTTGTTTTTTAGATTCTATATCGTTATCTTATATTACTGTCCTACAGCAACTTTCGCGTGTCTGATAACTTTTTCGTTGAGCGTATATCCCGTTTGTACACAGTCAATCACTTTGCCCTTCTTGTTGTCTTCAACATTGGGAACCATCGCTACTGCCTCATGAAAATCTACGTCAAAGGCTTTGTCTTGCGTTTCAATTTTTTTCACACCCAATCCCTCCAATGTTTTCAATAGCTTCTTAAAGATGAGTTCCCAACCCTCTTCAAGTGCGTGAATGTCATCTGTCTTATTCGCATTAGCAGCCGCTCTTTCCATGTCGTCCAAGATAGGAAGAATGGCAGAGACAGTTTTCTCACTGCCGTTGAAGATGAGTTCAGCCTTTTCTTTCTGTGTTCTACGCTTAAAGTTTTCAAACTCTGCCACTGTACGGAGATACCGATCTTTGAGTTCTTCGATTTGTGCTTGTGCCTCAGCTAATGGGTCTGTCGTGGGTGCTTCGCCTTGCGTCTCGGGTTGGTTATCCGTAGCAGCAGCTTGCTCTTCCACCTTCTTTTCGTCCATTACTGTGCCAGCGTCCATCTCTTCGTGCTGTGTATCAAGCTTCTTTTCTGTTTCTTGCTCTTTGTGTTTATTTCTTTTGCTCATAATCAATATTTATTATTACCTGTCTTAAATATCAGCAAAAAGCTTGCCAAGTTTTTCTTTACTTGTCAAGCCTTGCTTTTATTGTTCAAACCATTAAAATGTTGTACTGTTTACTGGTACATCTTCTCCTTGAGTTCTTTGATTTGATCATCATAGATGTATTCATCGTAATTCATCAACTTGTCAATGGTGCCCTTTGGTGTCAGTTCGATGATGCGGTTTGCCACGGTTTGGATAAACTCGTGGTCATGACTCGAAAAGAGGATGTTGCCTTTGAACGTCACCAAATTGTTGTTAAATGCCTGAATACTCTCCAAATCCAAATGGTTCGTGGGGGTGTCTAAGATGAGGCAGTTGGCATTTTTCAATTGCATACGAGCAATCATACAGCGCATTTTCTCACCACCCGAGAGCACGTTCACCTTTTTTAATACCTCTTCACCCGAGAACAACATGCGTCCTAAATATCCTTTCATCACCACTTCGTTGCCTGTACCAAACTGGCTCAGCCAATCGACTAAATTCATGTCCGATTCAAAGAACTCGGCATTGTCGAGTGGGAGATAGGCGGTAGTAATCGTTACTCCCCAGTTATAGGTCCCCGCATCGGGCTCACGATGACCATTGATAATTTCGAATAAAGCGGTCATGGCTTTGGGATTGTGGCTCAAGAAGACCACCTTCTCATCCTTTTCAACTGTAAAACTCACGTTGTCGAACAATACGCTACCATCGGTATCGAGGGCTTTCAATCCTTCAACTTGCAGGATTTGGTTACCAGGTTCACGTTCCATTTGGAAGATAATGCCAGGGTATTTACGACTGGAGGGGCGAATTTCCTCTACGTTCAACCGCTCCAACATCTTTTTGCGCGAGGTTGTTTGCTTACTCTTTGCCACATTGGCAGAGAATCTGCGGATAAATTCTTCCAACTGCTTGCGCTTCTCTTCGGCTTTCATCTTTTGGTTCTGCGCTTGACGTAATGCCAATTGTGAACTCTCATACCAGAACGAATAGTTGCCTGAGAACACTGTCACCTTACCAAAGTCGATGTCTACGGTCTGTGTACTCACGGCGTCTAAGAAGTGACGGTCGTGACTAACCACTAACACCGTCTGCTCTATGTTGCTCAGGTATTCTTCCAACCATTGTACCGAATCTAAGTCAAGGTCATTGGTAGGCTCGTCGAGCAGCAGATTTTCGGGATTGCCAAACAGTGCCTTTGCCAACATCACACGCACCTTTTCATTGTTTGACAACTCGCTCATTGTTTTGCTGTGTAATGCCTCGCCAATGCCTAAGTGTTGTAACAGTTGGGCAGCATCGCTTTCTGCCTCCCAACCATTCATCTCTGCAAACTTCAATTCCAAGTCAGCAGCACGCGTACCGTCTTCTTCCGACATCTCGGGTTTGCTGTACAAGGCTTCACGCTCCTTCATATTCTGCCACAAGGGTTCGTGTCCCATCAAAACCGTGTCCATGACTAAATATTCGTCATACTTAAAGTGGTCTTGCTCAAGTACCGACAGTCGTTCACCCGGTCCTAACTCTACGCAGCCTTTTGTGGGCTCTAATTCGCCACTGATGGCTTTAAGTAGGGTGGATTTACCAGCACCATTGGCACCGATAATGCCATAGATGTTGCCGTGAGTGAATTTGATATTTACATCTTTATAAAGGACTCTCTTGCCAAACTGAATCGCAAGATTTGAAACTGTTATCATGTTCTTTTACCTTATTTTATATAATTTGAGCGCAAAGGTAAACATTTTTATTGATAATTGTTAAACAAGCGTTTATAAATTCACGAAAAATGGTATCTTTGTATCAACTTTCAAAATGGATGATGAATGAACTCAAACTTCTCCAACAAGGATTACCAATGCTATGTCGTTGAAGAGACAGACACGCTCCTGAATTGGTTGCTCAATCATGTGACACATCTCAGTAAGTCAAAGCTCAAAGCAACATTGGCTGGACGTGGCATTATTGTCAATGGTAAGCAAATCACGCAGTTCGATTATCCTGTGACGCCAGGCACTAAAATAGCTATTAGTAAGTCGAAAAGGAACACACTCTTTAAAAGTAAATATGTCAAGATAGTTTACGAAGACCGCTACTTGGTGGTGATAGAAAAGCAAGCTGGCATCCTTTCCATGGCGGCAGGACATGCCTCGCTGAATGTTAAAAAAGTGCTTGACAGTTATTTCAAACAGAGCAAACAGAAATGTACTGCGCATGTGGTGCATCGACTTGACAGGGATACCAGTGGACTCATGATATATGCCAAGGACATCCAAACCGCCCAACTGCTGGAACATGACTGGCATCACAACGTGTACGATAGGCGATATGTGGCAGTGGTGTCGGGCGAAATGGAACAAGATGAGGGTACCATTGCCAACTGGCTCAAAGACAACAGGGCGTACATCACCTATTCGAGTCCAGAGGATAATGGGGGAAAGTTTGCTGTGACGCATTTTCACACCTTGAATCGAACGACGGAACATTCGTTGGTGGAATATCGATTAGAGACGGGACGCAAGAATCAGATACGTGTACATTCGGCAGATATGGGGCATCCTGTGTGTGGCGACCATAAATATGGCAATGGCGACAATCCCCTCGGGCGCCTTTGTCTGCATGCTTACGTGCTGTGTTTTTATCACCCCGTTACGCACCGTCCCATGGAGTTTGAAACCCCTATACCGCCAGCGTTCGCACATTTGTTCAAGGGTAGTTATAGAAATCAGCCTTGCTCTGGGCGGACAGCGCATGAGTTCAATGAAGTAGAATGAAATAATTAAAATCATGTTTTCAAATATTAGTTTTTATATCTACCTACTGATAGCCATTATTGTGGGTGCCTTTTTGTTGAAGAAAATAACGAGTTGTTTATTAAAGATAGTACTCTTTCTCGTATTTGTGGCTTTGGCAGTATGGTTATATTATGCGTTTTTCGCATAAATCGTCTCCAACTGATGCCCCTCCTTTTGAATTTTAAAAGCGCAAGATAGAAGGTTTGCTGTACTCATGGCGTTGCTTTGAACTGTTAGTCTTTTTGCTTTCAGCCCATATTTATCGTGTGTGTTTCTTTTAGATAGCCATAGGATAGGTAGTATGTCATTAGATTTTTAGCTCATTTTTGAAAAGATAGCCGTTGTTAATACCTTGATTTATATCAAGATTTTATTTTAGCTTGCCGGACTTTTAGGAAAAATAGTTACTTTTGCGGACTATTTGAATAATTTTATCAATTAACAACAACATTTTTTTTATTTATGAACACAAAATTACAACTATTTTGCGCAATCATTCTATGTCTTACAATTGGACGGAATACCGCATTTTCAGCCGATAACGGTATGAGCATTCAAAAGACATCAAACGTGGAAGTAAAATCTAATCCTGCAAACATCGCCTACGATGCGGTGGCGACTCGTTCAACAACGAACAATAACGAAATACCAGAATTAGAGTTATCATTAGTGAGATTATTATTGACCCATGAAGGTGTGGGATATCCAAAGCCAAAAGCCAAAAGTCGTCTTGCCTTAAAAAAAATTTGCGATGCACCAAAAACACACACAACAGAACAATTATTGAAAGCCAGATATGACTTTCTTAATGATACGGATGTAGAAATGCCAGTGAATGGTAAACGCTACACCATTAAGTTCTATGGTATTGGACAAGACATATTTTTGCTTGATTATTCTGATGGTAAGCTGTCTACGCGTAAAGTTGCATTAGGAGATGTTCCCAACGAGTCGGCATGCTTCACGGCGCATGTCTTGAAGAATGGAAAAGTTGCTTTCAAGACTATCGATAACAAGTGGTTGAGTTATCCTACCAAGACGCCTGCTCCCGATTGGCTTAAAGATTTTGCTCCTAATGGTGTAACAAACAAATTGGACGAGGCAGCCAACGGACTTGAATTGCAAAAGGCTGGTCAAGCAGCACATGTTAAATTCGAAAATCCGCTTAATCTTTTTGGTAAGTTCTATATTAAATCTAAAAGAGGAACTCACACCAGCACTAATCAAGCGGTGCAAGGCATTTGGGTGTTAAAAACATCGGATAATACCTTTGATGGTGCAAGCGACCCTTATTATAACGAAACCTTTTCGTCTGTAATACTTATCCAACCAGTGACGGTAACCACAGGCATACAGCAGATAGATACCGCTGCAAAGCGCACCAGCGAGAATAAAATCTATACGCTGTCAGGACAACGTGTATTTGTAGAAAAACTCTCCGACCTGCCACGTGGCATTTACATTGTAAACAGTAAAAAGCTATTGGTGCAATAATTCTTCATTCCTCCTCAAATTGTGTCGTTGCACTTTCTACAGATTATTGAGGCAATTTGAGGAGGAGTCATGTCATTTGCATTCCACCTTCAAAACGTTCTTCTAATTGCCTACGGATGGCATTTATTTTCAATCGCATTTTAATAAAGTAACGATTACCCTTATATATGTAAAATTTTTTGCTTGTTTTCAAGTGCCTTTTTCCCTCGTTAACACATTGAGATAAGCCTAAGAAAATAACTCGAGTTTTCTTTGTTTTAGAATTTTGAAGGCGTCAAAATAGTGACTTGTTTTCTTATCTTATTACTTCAACCTGCTTGTCTCCATGCTTTAGTCGTGCTAAATGATTACAATAGCGACCTTATTGCATGATTCCAAGACGCTAATCTCACCCTTTTTGATGCCTAAAGCATGAAGATAACCTCTGCGCTTTTAACTTGGAATTTCGTAAGTGTCTTTATATCAGAAGTTTGCAAAATTCGCGTATTTACAGCCAACAATAAGGTTGGTTGAAAATATCGTCAGGATTTTGCCCTTAAATCCGTGAGTTTTCTAATGCTTATTGTAAAGATTTTTCCGATTTTTGTATACCACCGAATACCACCTTTCTTTTGCTTTTGTTTGAGTGAACTTACTGATAGTGGCATGAGGGTTGTGTTGTCCCGATGATAGAATATTCACTTGGAATTCATGTTTTGCAATCTGAAGTTAGCAATTTAACCTATTTTTTTTGTTCATATCTTGTAAAAATCTCAAAATAATGATTAACTTTGCATCGCATTTGTAAAAATGTATGTGTTTCGACAGAAAGCGAGAACAATTATAATTATAATAATTTTTATGAATTTTACTTTATTCGTTACCGTTTTGTTGACGGCCGTAACCTTGGTAGTGGCAGCTTATGTCATTGCAAAGTTAATTGGTCCGCGCTCGTATAATGCGGTAAAAGGCGAACCCTATGAGAGTGGTATTCCAACGAGAGGTTCTTCGTGGCTTCCCATGCACGTTGGTTATTACCTCTTCGCTATCCTTTTCCTCATGTTCGATATCGAGACTGTGCTGCTCTATCCGTGGGCGGTAGTTGTGCGAGATTTTGGAGCTATGGCTTTGGTTAGCATCGGTTTCTTCCTTATGGTACTTGTCTTAGGCTTGGCGTATGCTTGGCGGAAAGGAGCTTTGGAATGGAAATAAAGAAACCGTATATCAAGAGTATTCCTTACGGGGAGTTTAAGGACAACGAATCGTTGGAACGCATTGTTGACGAACTCCATGAAGGAGGCGTGAACGTTGTCACAGGGTCGCTGGACCAATTGATTAACTGGGGGCGTGCCAACTCGCTCTGGAGCTTGACATTCGCCACCAGCTGTTGCGGTATTGAGTTTATGGCAGTGGGATGCGCTCGTTATGATTTCGCTCGTTTTGGATTTGAGGTCACACGTAACTCTCCACGACAAGCCGACCTGATTATGTGTGCTGGAACCATTACCAATAAAATGGCACCTGCTTTTAGGCGTTTGTATGATGAAATGGCAGAACCCAAGTACGTTATTGCGGTGGGTGGATGTGCTATTTCTGGCGGTCCGTTCAAGAGCAGTTATCACGTGGTAAGAGGAATTGACGAGATTGTTCCTGTTGATGTCTTCATACCGGGATGTCCGCCACGTCCAGAGGCTATCATGTATGGCATGATGCAGTTGCAGCGCAAAATCAAAGTAGAAAAATTCTTCGGAGGTGTCAACCATAAGCAAGAGGCTCACCACCACGGATTGAGTAACGCAGAGGTGTACCAACAAAAACTGAAGGAAAACAAGCCTATCGTAGTGACTCACGTTCCCGAAGACTTTCATCCTCAAGAAGAGTTAGAACATCAACATTAAATAAGGTATATCGGATATGAAATTAGAAAATATAGAAATTGCATTCAGTAACTTGGCACAAGAGATGTCGAAACTGAAGAACGACAAGCATTTCGATTACCTTGTTACCATTGTTGGCGAAGACTTTGGCGAAGAAGGGTTAGGATGTATTTATATTTTAGAAAACACACAAACCCACGAGCGTACATCGGTCAAGGCAATAGCGCAGCAAATAGGGGAGGAGTATGTACTCGATACCGTTTCCAACCTATGGAAGGCTGCCGATATCTTAGAGCGCGAAGTGTACGACTTCTTAGGTATTAAGTTCTTGGGGCATAAGGATATGCGCCGTCTTTATTTGCGCAATGATTTCAAGGGCTATCCACTTCGTAAGAACTTCGATGTCTCGCCCGAGAACAACCAGTACACTTTGGAAGAGGATGTGGAGTTGGATTACACGTTCCAATACTCACTTGATAAGAACGGTAACTTGGTAGAGACCCGCGTTCCGTTGTTCACAGACAACGATTTCGTTATCAACATTGGTCCTCAACACCCCAGTACGCACGGCGTACTTCGTTTGCAAAGTGTGTTGGACGGTGAAACCGTGAAGCACATCTATCCACACTTAGGATATATCCACCGTGGAATGGAGAAGATGTGCGAGGCGTACACCTATCCTCAAACCTTGGCGTTGACCGACCGAATGGACTACCTCAGTGCCATGATGAACCGCCATGCGTTGGTGGGCGTCATTGAAGAGGCAATGGAGATAGAACTGACCGAGCGCATACAGTACATCCGTACCATCATGGACGAGTTGCAGCGTATCGACTCGCACTTGCTATATTTAGGTTGTTGCGCACAAGATTTGGGTGCTTTGACAGCCTTCTTGTACAGCATGCGCGACCGCGAACACGTGCTGAACGTCATGGAGGAGACTACGGGTGGACGACTCATTCAAAACTATTACCGCATTGGTGGTTGCCAGGATGATATCGACCCCAACTTTGTGGAGAACACCAAGAAACTGTGTGCTTATCTCAAACCCATGCTACAAGAGTACATGGATGTGTTTGGAGATAACGTCATCATGCAACAACGCTTCAAGGGAATTGCGCCCATGAATCTCGAAAACATCATTAGTTATGGTGTGACAGGTGCTTCTGGACGTGCTTCCGGCTGGAAAAACGACGTGCGCAAGTATCATCCTTATGCCATGTACGACAAGGTGGAGTTTGAGGAAGTTCTCAGCGAGCATTGCGATTCGTTTGGTAGATACCTCAATCGTATTGAGGAAATCAAGCAAAGCATTCGCATCATCGAACAGCTCATTGATAATATTCCAGCAGGCGACTTCTATGTAAAACAGAAGCCAATCATCAAAGTGCCTGAAGGACAATGGTATTTCTCATGTGAAGGCTCGCGTGGCGAAATAGGAGTTTACTTGGATTCTAAGGGAGACAAGATGCCTTACCGCTTGAAATTCCGTCCTATGGGCTTGAGTCATGTTGCTGCGATGGATGAGATGCTACGAGGACAGAAGATAGCTGACCTTGTTACTGCAGGTGCGGCGCTCGACTTTGTCATTCCAGATATTGACAGATAGCAGGTATATAAGTTGACAACTTGTAGCAATGCTTTGCTCAATGTTTGCAACTTGTTCAATATAAATAACTTAAATAGATCATGTTTGATTTTAGTATAGTAACCACATGGTTCGACACTCTTCTTCGACAAACCTTAGGTTTGAACGATTTTTGGACGATATTCATTGAATGTGTTGTCGTTGGTGTCGCCATTCTCACTGCCTACGCCTTGTTGGCGATAGTGTTGATATTCATGGAACGTAAGGTGTGTGCTTACTTCCAATGCCGTCTCGGGCCTATGCGTGTGGGCTTTTGGGGAACGCTTCAGGTGTTTGCCGATGTGTTTAAGATGCTCATTAAGGAAATCTTTGCCGTTGACAAGGCCGACAAGTTCTTGTATTATATTGCGCCATTCTTTGTGGTGATTGCCTCAGTGGGCACCTTCTCGTTCCTTCCTTGGAATAAGGGAGCGCACATTCTCGATTTTAACGTGGGCATCTTCTTGGTGTCTGCAATATCGAGTATTGGTGTGTTAGGCGTCTTTTTGGCAGGATGGGGATCAAATAACAAATATTCTGTTCTGTCTGCCATGCGTGGAGCGGTGCAGATGATTTCGTATGAAATGACCTTGGGACTGACCCTCATTGCGGCTGTTGCCTTGACGGGAACGATGCAAATGAGCGGAATTGTGGAAGCACAGACAGGACCATGGAACTGGTTAATTATCAAAGGACACCTTCCTGCTATCATTGCATTCTTGTTGTTCTTGGTAGCTGGCAATGCTGAAGCGAACCGTGGACCGTTCGACTTGGCAGAGGCAGAGAGCGAGTTGACCGCAGGATACCATACAGAGTATTCGGGTATGGGCTTTGGTTTCTACTATTTGGCAGAATACCTCAACCTTTTTGTCATCGCAGGATTAGCCACTGCCGTGTTCTTAGGCGGTTGGGCACCTTTCAACATTGGAGTCGAAGGCTTTGATGCTGTGATGAATTATATTCCTGGCATTGTGTGGTTCTTAGGCAAGACCTTTGTTGTAGTTTGGCTTCTGATGTGGATTCGCTGGACGTTCCCACGTTTGAGAATTGACCAAATCTTAACTTTAGAGTGGAAGTATCTCATGCCATTGGCATTGGTAAATCTCATACTGATGACCATTTGTGTGGCTTTTGGTATCCACGGTTAAAACGTTTCATTTCTTGAAGATTCAGTAAGATGGAAAATAAACAATCATATTTTAGCGAAATCTGGTATGCTGTCAAGTCGCTTGTAACGGGGTTGAGGGTTACCTTGAAGGAATACTTCACCCCAAAGAGCACCGAACAATATCCAGAGAATCGCAAAACGACACTGCATGTGGCTCAACGTCATCGCGGACGCTTAGTGTTTAAGCGTAACGAAGACGGCACTCACAACTGTGTAGCGTGCACTATGTGCGAGAAAGCATGTCCCAATGAGACCATACTCATTAAGAGTGAAATGGTTGTCAACGAAGAAACGGGCAGGAAAAAGAAACAATTGGTGGACTATCAGTACAAATTAGGTGATTGTATGTTCTGCCAACTCTGTGTCAATTCTTGTAACTTCAACGCCATTGAGTTTACCAACGACTTTGAAAACAGTGTGTTCGAGCGAGATTCCTTGACCATGCACCTTGACAAGGAAGTGTATCAAGGCGGAAGTTTGCCAGGCTTGATAGATGGTGGAGCACCGCTGACCATTGGACAATTTAATACCAAAACCAAATAAAAGTAGTAACGTATATGGCTAATTTAATCATGTTTTGCATTTTGGCAGTCGTCATCTTGGGCTCTGCCATCATGTGTGTACTAACAAAAAGGATTATGCGGGCGGCTACCTTTCTGATATTTGTTTTATTTGGTGTTGCAGGTATCTATTTCCTTTTAGGATATACATATTTGGGAGCAGCACAGATTGCTATTTATGCAGGGGGCATCACGATACTCTATATCTTTGCAATACAGTTGGTATCTAAGCGTACGCTCCAAGGATTAGTAGAACATCTCAAAGGTTCACGCGTCATTCAGGGGGCTTTGCTCTCATTGATAGGACTGGCTACCGTGATAGGTGTCTTGGTGAAGAACCAGTTTATTCATCAAGCAACGCAGGTTGCTGATGCAGAAGTCTCAATGAATGTCATTGGACAAGCATTGGTAGGTTCTGAAAAATATCAGTATGTTTTGCCCTTCGAACTCATTTCCGTGTTCTTGTTGGCATGTATCATTGGCGGTTTGTTAATTGCCAGAAAGGAGGATGATAAATGATACCCGTTGAATGTTTGATAGGTCTGAGTGCGCTATTGTTTTTTATTGGCGTATTTGGCTTCGTTACCCGTCGTAATTTGTTGGCAATGTTAATCTCCGTAGAGTTGGTTCTTAACTCCGCAGACATCAACTTTGCCGTGTTTAACCGCATCCTGTTCCCCGAACAGTTGGAGGGTTTTTTCTTCACGTTGTTCTCCATTGGCATCAGTGCTGCCGAGACAGCGGTGGCGATTGCCATTATTATAAACGTTTACCGAAACTTTGGTAGTGATCAGGTGAACAGTATTGAAAATATGAAATTATAAGATGATGGATTACAGTTATGTATATTTAATACTTCTTCTACCTGCACTCAGTTTCCTGATCCTTGGACTGTTGGGTATGAAGATGAGTCATAAGGTGGCTGGACTCATTGGCACCGTGGTGCTTGGTACGGTGTTCTGTCTTTCTTGCTACACCGCTTATGAATATTTTATAGGCGTAGGGCGTGGCGTTGACGGATTATATCCTACCATTACACCTTTTAATATTACGTGGTTGAAGTTTACCGAACTGCTAACCTTTAATATCGGTTTTAGGTTGACACCTATTTCTGTAATGATGTTAGTGGTTATCTCTACGGTCAGTTTCATGGTGCACATCTATTCCTTTGGCTATATGCACGGAGAGAAAGGTTTTCAGCGTTATTATGCTTTCCTTTCGCTCTTCACCATGTCAATGTTGGGCTTGGTAGTGGCAACCAATATTTTCCAGATGTATTTGTTTTGGGAATTGGTGGGCGTTAGCTCTTACCTGCTCATTGGTTTCTATTATCCTATGCACACAGCCGTGGCAGCTTCTAAGAAAGCCTTCATTGTGACACGCTTTGCCGATTTGTTCTTTTTAATCGGTATATTGTTTTATAGCTTCTATGTAGGTACATTCAATTACGATTTAACCGCTACGCCAGAATTGGCAACTCATGCTGCTCATGCCGCTTGGGTAATGCCGTTAGCGCTGTTCCTGATGTTTATTGGTGGTGCAGGTAAATCAGCCATGTTCCCTTTACACATTTGGTTGCCCGATGCGATGGAAGGTCCGACGCCCGTTTCGGCATTGATTCACGCTGCAACGATGGTGGTGGCAGGTGTGTATTTGGTGGCAAGTATGTTCCCCTTGTTCGTGGAATATGCACCCGAACAGTTACATTGGATTGCTTATATTGCTGCCTTTACCGCCTTTTATGCGGCTGCCGTGGCGTGCGCACAGAGTGACATCAAGCGTGTCTTGGCATTCTCAACCATTTCGCAAATTGGTTTCATGCTCGTTGCCTTGGGCGTTTGCTTGCCCGATCCTACCACAGGTGCGGTAGCAATGACCGAAGAATATGCCGACGTACAAGGCTTAGGATATATGGCAAGCATGTTTCATCTGTTCACGCATGCCATGTTCAAGGCTTGTTTGTTCTTGGGTGCAGGTTGTGTGATTCATGCCGTACACTCCAATGAGAAATATTATATGGGAGGACTTCGCAAGTACATGCCCATCACGCACATTACGTTCTTGATTTCATGTCTTGCTATTTCGGGCATTCCACCTTTCTCTGGATTCTATTCAAAAGATGAAATATTGGTGGCTTGTTACAACTTTCATCCCGTCATGGGAATGGTGATGAGCGGTATTGCCATGATGACCGCCTTCTATATGTTCCGTTTGTATTACGTTATCTTCTGGGGTAAGAGCTATTACGAGTCGCATCAGGGCGAACCCGATGTACACAAGCCTCACGAAGCTCCTGCAGTAATGACCTTTCCGTTGATATTCTTGTCGCTCATTACTTGTACCGTCTTCCTTTGGGGGACACGTGCAGGACAGTTGGTGTCTGCCAACGGCATTGGGTTTAATACGCATACCAACTGGTCAGTGGCGATTACCAGTACTGTATTGGCATTGCTTGCCATCGGTCTTGCTACCTTTATGTATAAAGGAGAGAAAACGCCAGTGGCAGACAAGTTGGCAAGTACTTTCCCAACCTTGCACCGCGCTGCTTACAAACGTTTCTATATGGACGAGGTTTGGCAGTTCGTGACACACAAAATTATCTTCCGTTGTGTCAGCCGTCCCATTGCTTGGTTCGACCGTCATGTTATTGATGGCTTCTTTAACTTCTTAGCATGGGGTACTCAAGAGGCAGGCGAAAGCATCCGACCTTGGCAGAGTGGCGATGTGAGACAATACGCCATTTGGTTCCTTACAGGTAGTGTAGCATTGACGTTAGCATTGATTTGCTTGTTGTAATGCTTTAGTTAGAAAGATTTAATGAATAAAATACAAAAATGAGTATATTAACATTATTCGTCGTTATTCCCGTCTTGATGTTGTTCGGGCTTTGGTTGGCTCGCAACATCCGTCAAGTACGTGGTGTCATGGTGGCTGGCTCTACCGCTTTGCTGGCACTCTCTGTTTGGCTTACTATTGCATTTATCCAAATGCGTCAGGCTGGACATACCGAAGCCATGCTGTTTATGTATAGTGCACCTTGGTTCGAACCGCTCAACATTGCCTACACGGTAGGAGTGGATGGTATCTCAGTTGTTATGTTGCTCTTATCGAGTATCATCGTCTTTACGGGTATCTTTGCCTCTTGGCAGCTCAAGCCCATGACTAAAGAATACTTCCTTTGGTTCACCTTGTTGAGCACTGGTGTGTTTGGCTTCTTTATCTCTATCGATTTATTTACCATGTTCATGTTCTACGAGGTGGCACTTATCCCGATGTATCTGCTTATAGGTGTGTGGGGAAGTGGTCCCAAGGAATATGCCGCTATGAAGTTGACGTTGATGCTCATGGGCGGAAGTGCCTTGCTGATTATCGGTATCTTGGGCATTTATTTCTATAGTGGAGCCACCACGATGAACGTGCTTGAGATTGCTGCCCTGCACAATATCCCTGTTGATGTACAGAAGATATTTTTCCCATTGATATTCATTGGATTCGGTGTGTTAGGTGCCTTGTTCCCCTTCCACACATGGTCACCCGATGGACATGCTTCTGCGCCCACTGCAGTCTCTATGCTCCATGCTGGTGTGTTGATGAAGTTGGGAGGCTACGGCTGTTTCCGCATCGCCATGTTCTTGTTGCCCGAGGCGGCACAAGAGTTGGCTTGGATCTTCCTTATCCTCACCACCATCTCTGTAGTCTATGGTGCTCTCTCGGCTTGTGTACAAACCGACTTGAAATATATCAACGCCTATTCTTCGGTAAGTCACTGTGGATTGGTGTTGTTCGCTCTGTTGATGATGACCAAAACCGCTTGTACGGGTGCCATTCTCCAAATGCTCTCGCACGGTTTGATGACCGCTTTGTTCTTTGCGCTCATCGGTATGATTTACGGACGTACGCATACACGTGATGTTCGTCAGTTGGGTGGATTGATGAAAATCATGCCTTTCTTGGGTGTAGGTTATGTAGTGGCAGGTTTGGCGAACTTGGGATTACCTGGTTTCTCGGGCTTCGTTGCGGAGATGACTATTTTTGTAGGCTCGTTTGCCAACAACGATACCTTCCACCGCACCGCTACTATTATTGCTTGTACCTCCATTGTTGTCACCGCAGTTTATATCTTGCGTGTTGTTGGAAAGATACTTTATCAAAAGGTAGCCAATCCTCATTTTGAGCAACTCACTGATGCTACATGGGACGAGCGTGTGGCTGTGATGTGTTTGATATTCTGTGTAGCTGGCTTAGGTATCGCACCTCTGTGGGCAAGCAATGTCATCAATGATGCCGTAGGACCTATCCTACTCAATATAATACACTAAAGTTTAGAAGAAGATGAATTACAGTCAATTCCTATATATGATGCCAGAGGTCACCTTAGTGGTGCTTTTGCTGGTTACGTTTGTTGCCGACTTTGCTACATCGCAGAAGATTAGGACGCTTGCGCCCACCGACAAGCGTCGCTCATGGTTCAATCCCATGATTTGTCTGCTTATGTTTGCGCACATCCTTATCAATCTGTTCCCCATTGAGACACACACTGTTTTTGGGGGAATGTACATCGCTACGCCTGCTATTGGGGTGATAAAGACCATTTTGGCTTTTGGAACGCTTATCGTTCTCATTCAGTCCAAAGAATGGTTGTCACGTCCCGATACCGCTTTTAAGGAGGGAGAGTTTTACTTATTGGTGATAGCAACGCTGTTGGGAATGAATATGATGGTGAGTGCCAACCACTTCTTGCTCTTTTTCTTAGGCTTGGAAATGGCGAGTGTACCTATGGCTTGCTTAGTTGCGTTTGACAAATATCGTCACGACTCAGCCGAAGCAGGAGCCAAGTTCATATTGACAGCCACCTTCTCAAGTGGAGTGATGCTTTACGGTATCAGCTTTATCTATGGTGCGGTAGGCACGCTTTACTTTGAAGACATTGCCACACAGCTCACCGCCACACCGTTTATCATTCTTGGCATGGTGTTCTTTTTCAGTGGATTGGGCTTTAAGATTAGCTTGGTGCCTTTCCATTTCTGGACAGCCGACTCGTACCAAGGTGCGCCAACTACCGTTACGGGCTATCTCTCGGTAGTAAGTAAAGGTGCAGCAGCTTTTGCCCTTTGCACTATCTTGATGAAAGTATTTGCCCCCATGGTTCTTTATTGGCAATATTTGTTGTACATCGTCATTGTGTTGTCAATCACGGTAGCCAACTTGTTCGCCATTCGTCAAACCAACCTGAAACGCTTCATGGCGTTCAGTTCTATCTCTCAGGCAGGTTATATAGTCTTGGCGATTGTTGGTAACTCGGCGTTGAGCGTCACTGCATTGAGCTTCTATGTGCTGATTTACGTGGTAGCTAACATGGCAGTGTTTACCATTATCAGTGCGGTAGAGGAACATAACAACGGTACGGTGATGATGGACAGTTACAATGGCTTTTATCAAACCAACCCCAAGCTGGCTTTCCTCATGACTTTGGCATTGTTCTCGTTGGGCGGTATTCCACCATTTTCGGGAATGTTCTCTAAGTTCTTTATCTTTATGGCAGCCGTGCAGGATGCCGATCTGAGTACTTCAGTAGGGGCATGGGCGTATATCGTGTTGTTCATTGCGTTAATCAATACGGTCATCTCCTTGTATTACTACCTCTTGATTGTGAAGGCGATGTACATCAAGAAAAGTGAAAATCCGTTGCCCACATTCAAGAGCCACACCAATACCAAGTTGGCATTGGCTGTATGCACAGCCGGTGTAGTATTGTTTGGCGTGTGCTACATGGTGTTCGATTGGATACATGCGGCTTCGGTAGCGCTCTAAGATATAAAATACCACTAAACATCCTCCGTCTGAATTGTGTTCTTTGCACGTTAGGCGGAGGATGTTTTTGTTGAAGTGTAGCGATATTAAAAATGGGTCAGTCGTAAAACCCAGTTGCACCCCTCCTCTCATGCACATAATTTCATAAGCCTGTAAAGGAAGAAAGGAA
>NZ_QFFX01000027.1:0-36901 GCF_023522295.1 Prevotella sp. TCVGH
CATGGCAAAAACCTGGGCAACAAAATGTTGCTCAGGAACTTATAAAAATAATTATCAATTATGTTGCGGAATTAAGGTTTAGGAAAATTCAGAAAGGAACAATTCAAGTATTCACCTGTAAGAAGTTACTAATGACAAAAAAGAAATTGCCCGTTCGTTTTACGGGTCAGCACTTTACTATTGATAAAGTGCTAATAAAAGATGCAATAAGACAAGCAAATATAAGTAATCAGGATACGGTTTTAGATATTGGGGCAGGCAAGGGGTTTCTTACTGTTCATTTATTAAAAATCGCCAACAATGTTGTTGCTATTGAAAACGACACAGCTTTGGTTGAACATTTACGAAAATTATTTTCTGATGCCCGAAATGTTCAAGTTGTCGGTTGTGATTTTAGGAATTTTGCAGTTCCGAAATTTCCTTTCAAAGTGGTGTCAAATATTCCTTATGGCATTACTTCCGATATTTTCAAAATCCTGATGTTTGAGAGTCTTGGAAATTTTCTGGGAGGTTCCATTGTCCTTCAGTTAGAACCTACACAAAAGTTATTTTCGAGGAAGCTTTACAATCCATATACCGTTTTCTATCATACTTTTTTTGATTTGAAACTTGTCTATGAGGTAGGTCCTGAAAGTTTCTTTCCACCGCCAACTGTCAAATCAGCCCTGTTAAACATTAAAAGAAAACAGTTATTTTTTGATTTTAAGTTTAAAGCCAAATACTTAGCATTTATTTCCTGTCTGTTAGAGAAACCTGATTTATCTGTAAAAACAGCTTTAAAGTCGATTTTCAGGAAAAGTCAGGTCAGGTCAATTTCGGAAAAATTCGGTTTAAACCTTAATGCTCAAATTGTTTGTTTGTCTCCAAGTCAATGGGTAAACTGTTTTTTGGAAATGCTGGAAGTTGTCCCTGAAAAATTTCATCCTTCGTAGTTCAAAGTCGGGTGGTTGTCAAGATGATTTTTCTGGTTTGGTGTCGTCTTTTAAGCTGCCGCATAACGAAAAATGGTAGCCGTAGTTGCCGGATTTACAGCACTTTCGTATCAATTTAGCACTTCGGTTCGTTAAAAGCACCAAAGTATCAAGTTGGCACGAAAGCCGGCAATTATCGGCTACCATATGTGTGTGCCCTGCATATGCAGGACACACCCCGAAAGCTTTTCAAATAGTTCAAAAATACAAATTTAGTTTTACGAACCAAGTTTTCGGGGTGTTATTTTTCCAGAGGGTGCAAGTCCCTTACGAGCGGATTGAAACCCCGAATCGTTAGCAAGCTGCAAGGTGGTTTATCGTGAGGTATGCACTGAAGGAAGCAGAACTGCAAAAGTCTGTACCGACGAACAGAAAGTACATAAGAGGCATAACAATAAGGATGAGTATCCACAGCAATACGAAGTCCAAAACAGTGTTCTGAACATGCTATTAAATCAGATTATTGTTATGTAGATGTACCGGCGATAGACGGAAGGAAAAAGCATTTACCAGGGGAGGTCTTGGCGATTACGAGTTAATCAATCCAAGAAGTCAGCAGAGGTCATAGTACTTGAGGGCAAACGAGGTGCGAATAGATACCGCATAGGTCTCACAAACAAGGAAGGACTGAACGTAAAGAGGTTTTCAATAGGTAACGGAACACATAGTAGCCCTACTTAACGAAAACAGGTTAAAAACAACTAAAATGATAACAAGAGTAGTACATCCGTTTAATCTTCAAAGAGCATTGGAACACGTGATTGCCAATAAAGGTAGTGCGGGTGTTGATGGTGTTTCTATAAGAGAGCTCCGCAAGGTGTTTTCTGAAAAGAAACTACAACTGATTGAAGCAATCAAACAAGGCAACTATCAAGTACAACCCATTTTAGGTATTGAAATTCCGAAAGGAAATGGGAAAACTCGATTATTGGGTGTTCCCACCACTACAGAACGTGTGTTGCAACAAGCCTTAGCACAAACTATTGCACCACTTTTTGAGCCCGAATTTAGTAATTACAGCTATGGATTTAGACCTCACAAGAATGCCCGACAAGCCGTTGGACAATCTCGGGATTACATCCATTCAGGATTAAACCACATTGTGGATATTGACCTGAAAAACTTCTTTGATGAAGTTGACCACTGTTTATTACTGAATTTAATCTATCAAAAAGTGAAATGCAAAGCTACCATGCAACTCATACGCAAATGGCTCAGAGCACCTATTAAAATCAACGGAAAGCTACGAAAGAGAAGAAAAGGCGTTCCGCAAGGAAGCCCTTTAAGTCCATTATTGTCGAACATTTTACTACATCAACTGGATAAGGAAATGACTCGAAGAGGACACAAATTTGTACGTTATGCGGATGATTTTAGTATTTATTGCAAAAGCCACAATCAAGCCAAGGCAACAAGAGTGGTAATTGAAAAGTTTTTGAAAAACAAACTCAAATTAACTATAAATGAAGAAAAGAGTGGTATCAGAAAACCAATCCACTTCACAATTTTGGGTTTCGGATTCGTACCTACGTACGAGAAAGGAAGTAAAAATCAATACCAACTTATTGTATCGGAAAAAGCATGGAAGAAACTAAAAGAACGACTTAAAACAATCACCCGAAAAACCACACCAGCCACATTTGAAGAGCGTATTGCCAAGATAAAAGAAGTGCAACGCGGATGGTTGAACTATTTCCAAGGCACGAGTATTTTGGGCAAATTACGAGATTTAGATGGTTGGCTTCGCAACCGACTGCGCTATTGCATTTGGCATCATTGGAAAAAACCCGAAAGGAAAAGGAAAAACCTGATTCGATTAGGTGTAGACCAAGACCATGCCTACGCTTGGAGCAGAACACGGAAAGGCGGTTGGGCAATAGCACAAAGTCCTATTCTAGGCACTACCATTACTTTACAACGCTTGAAGAAAAGAGGATATGTTTCCTTAACTGAATTACATTTACAACTTAACCCATCTCTTTGCGAACCGCCGAGTACGTGACCCGTACGCTCGGTGGTGTGAGAGGCGCACTCCGTCAGTTACTGGCGGAGCCGTCTACTCGATTATGCGGTCGGTTTTCATTTTCTCTTCTTTCTCGTTAATTTGTCAAGCAAAGTTACTAAATTTGCAGTCAAGCAATTTCAATTTTTGAATTATGTATTTCAGCAGACCTTGGACTTCTATCTAAGTGATAGGCAGTCCTGAAAATTCCAATCTCTTTTAGGTCAAGACAATTAGTCTATGGGTTTCGTGTACCGACTTTTTTGTAAAGGCGTTACGTTGTCATAGTTGCTCTGTCGGGTAATACTGTCTATTCACTTCTCCACGATTTCAACAACAAAAATGATTGAACGTATCAAATCGTTGGGGGAAATGGAGACGAAGCAGAAATGTGTAGTTCAACGGTTCGAGATTATCATTCCCCTCCACCAAAAAATAACGACCCAATATATAGCCTCCGCAAGTTTTACTTGCGGATTTTTTAGTTATCGCAGATTGGACAAAGGTTTCTTTGCTACTTTCTTTGTCCGCCATCATGCTCACTGAAAGAAAGTAGGGCGGCTCTCGCCGCCCCGCCACTCAAAAGCGTGTGTAAAGTCCCGTCACCATCGTGAACATTTCCTCCAGCATATCAAAATAGATACCCTCGTGTACGGCAATGTCCTTCGTCCTGCACTCGAATGTCTTTTTGCTGAATGTCCTGCGGTAGAAGCGCATATTGTAGAGATCTGCCCCCGCATCATAGATGATGTCAAGGCGGTTGGCACTTGTCTTGTTCCTTGCAAGGCTCATCCGTAAGCCGTTGCCCATATTGATGTAATCTCGGCTACCTGTCATGGCGGTAAAGCGTTTTCCACCTATCTGCTGTAATATCGTCTGTGCTATCATATTCGTTGTTTTTAGGGTTTTAAGTGCTGGCGGTGCGGACACCGCCAACTTGTTCAAAATTCTCGCATCTCGGCAATGGGTGTCTGCCGTTGCAGCCACTCCTTCACACACTCCATATTGTACTCGCTCGTGATGACTGCCGTATGGCTGTCGGTGGCGGTGAAACGTGTGCTTTCGTAATCATCTATCCACCCTTTGAGGGTGTCCGTTCCCCACGCTTGGGCATCGTCAAAGATACCGTCCAATGCCGCGATAGGTTCGCTGAATTTGACTATCAGCGTTTGATAGGTCGTGTTCATCGGTTGCCCTCCTTTCCCTGCTTTGCGTTCAGCCACTTGTTCCTTGCGGTTCGGCACTCGTCCAATGTGGGTTTGACACAAGTGAACAGTTCTCCGTCCGTATGGCGGTAGTCGTACTGCACAAGTGTCCGCTTGCGTCTGCCGATACCCGATTGGAAACGCTCATATTTCTCCGTCCCTGCTTCCGTACAGGTGCTTACTCCGTTGATGGTCATTCGTGTTGCCATAATGTTGCTTTTTAGATGATTAAAAATGTACTGACAGAACTCTGTTCTTCATCACTATTTCGGGGTTGCTCGTGTAGCGTTGGTGCAGGTAGAAATGGTGAGAGCCGAAGCCGTAAAGGAAAAACTTGTCAAGTTCGTGCTTCTCGGCAAACTCCTTTACGCTCTTTCTTAATCCCTCCTCACTTGTTGAGAGAGTGAGGAGATTTACAAATTCAAGGAACAAGGTGGGGATTTTATCGTCCCACACACAAATCATGCTTTCGATTCTTACTTCCATATCAATGTTGTTTTAGGGTTTATGCTATGCCGCTTTCATCCGCTCACGGATAAGGTTGGCGTTCTTGTTCACAAGGTCTATGATGCGCTCGTGGTATTCGGTGTCTTGGTTGTACTTGCCGTGGCACTGCACCACCTTGAGTGTCCGCAAATCCACCTCTACGGTTTCAATTATCTCACCGCCAATCCTTGCCGAGAGTATGAGGGTGTCGGCTTTCTTGTAGTATTCACTGCCGAACACGCAGATGTTCTGTGCCTTGCCCTCGCTGTAATACTCGTCTATGCTTTCAAGTACCTTGACGATTATTTCCTCGTCAGTGATTACCAATCCGAAGAATTTGGATTTGTTGGCAATGAAATCCTCCGCATCTTTTTCCCTTTGCAGTTGCCGCTGTTGTTCACGCTCACGCCTTTCAATCTCCCAGCGGCGGCGTTGTTCGGCCCGTTCCTTCTCGTGTATGGCTTCAATCTTTCGAGTTGCGTTGTCGTGTGCCGCCATGAAATCTTCGGGGCAGATGTTCTTCGGGTTGCGGAGGTCTTGACCGAGTTTGTTGAGCATACGCAGATAGTCGCACCACATGGAGAAGTTGTCTATCCGATACTTGTGACGCTTGGCAATCAGATATGATGCCCAGCATTCATCGGCAGTACGGGCATTGAAAAGAAAGTGTTTCATGACCTCAATCTCATCGCCTTTCATAAGGGTTTCAATTCTTGGGTCTGAAAGCAAGGCTTTGAAAAGACGCACGGGGGAAATGCCGTGGAAATCGCCCTTGAAGCCGTTGCGTCTGAGTTGGGGTAATACCCTCATCTTAGGATATGCACAGCTTCTTGCCACAACATCATCGTATAGGCTGTTGTGCGGTCTTATCTCCATCGCGCTGCACAATGCCCATACATCGCAGTAATAGAATGTGAAGCCACGGAGCAACGCCATGTCCGTAACCTTACCGTCGGGTGAAATCCAACGCTGCACAACCTCGTGGCAATAGAAGTGCATCGGCTCGCCTTTCCTGCTCTCGCATCTGACCTGCGCCACACGGATTACCTGATAGCCTTTGCAGGTGGTTATCACGCTGAAATACTGCGTTTCCTTGTAGATACGTTTGCGTGTGTCCTGCACTTTGAGTTTGGCATAGCATTTGGGGCAGGTACAGCCTTCAAGGGTGTCGCACAGTACGCTGTTGCTGTACCACTCGTGACCGCAGTCGGAGCAGGTAATGTTCCCTTTCTTGGTGCGGTAGCCGATATGTTCAATACAGTGGCGGTATGCCCAATCTATTTGTGTCGCTGATATGGGGCGAAGGTTGGCTGAAAGTCTTGCCACCTTTTTCTGTATCTTGGTCTTCGGTTTCATAAGCCTAAATCAAATAATGAGGGTTGGGATTGGGTTACTTTTCTCGCTGGCGGTCTGTTGCGGTTTTGCAACTTGCGGAGTTCCTCCTCTTGGTATCTGCGAGCTGCGTTCTGACGTGCCTCCGCCTTTTCCTCTTCCGTGAGTTCCACAACATGGTTCACCACCACTTGGCAGTTCATAGGTTTGCCCACCTCTATCTCGTTTTCCTCATAGTAGTGGATGGCTTGCCCGAATATCTCTCCGTCCGTGAAGCCGCTGCAACCGCTTTTCTGCACATAGTTCAGAATGTGGGTCACGCACTCGTCTATGTTTTTGGCAGGGTTGCGGTACTTCTTCGCAAAGAGCGTATCTTCCTCCGCCCGCTGTTCCAGATACATTTGTATCGTTCTTTTGAAATGGTCTGTTCCTTTCATATCGCTGTCGTTTTTAGATTGTCTGTTTAAGTCTCTCTCTCCAATAGGTCGGCTCTACCTCGCTGAGAAGGAAGTCCATGAAGTCCCTCCGTGTGTCCTTGTTCAGTTCGTGGTACAATCTTCGGAAAGTTTCAAAATTACCGTTGATGTACGTTTCCACCATATACACGAAGATGTTGTCCACCTCGTAATATCTGCACTGCTGCGCTACCGTCTTGCTGTTTCTCTTTGCCATGTCGGTAAGGGTTAAAGGGTGAATAACCAAAGGATGAAGCCGAAGTAGGCAATGGTGGAAAGGATAGCCACGATTACACCTATCGCCACTCGGAACACTCCGTTTATAATCTCTCTGATGATGTCCCAAAGGATGCCGAACACCCCGAAGGCGGTGCGCATCATCAAGCCGCATATCGCCAACCCGATGTATTGCGCCACTTGTCTGAAATTTGCCGTTGCCGTCATATCTTCGCTGTTTTTGATTTTTTTGTTTTTTATGCGGATTCAAGAGCTGAGGGAGTTGAGTTTCAAACTATCTTATCTGCCTCTCGTTTATCCGACATTTTTTTTATGCGTCTTTCTGTCGCATCGGTCGTTTTCGTTTCGGGTGCTTGAAAAGGTAGGGATTAGGGAATGCAAGGTTTTTCGGGGAAATACTACCCGAAGGGCTGGAGATTTCCGCAGAAAACAGGAGGCTTGACCTTGCTTTCCCGTCCAATCCCGGAATTACCTTTGCGCCCTGAACGAAAATGACTGACTGATGCGGCTCACTGAAAGGCGCAAAATGGAGGTAAACGAAACCAGAGGCAGATTGGGTAGAAAAAACTTCAGGGGAAAATCCGTAAAAAAGGAATCACCAAAAGGAAAAAGACATCACCGGAAGCGTGAAAAGGGCAAACCACAACAAAGGGAGTATGATTGTTTTCCGATCCGACGGGACTTGTCCAGCCGGGTGGCAACAATCATTCTTCCCGGATTGCCCGCTGTGTGTGGCCGCTTGTTTCATTTATGGGGCAGGCTGACACTCTCTGCATTCACTTTCCGCTTCCGGCAAAAGGGACAGCAAAAAAAGAAAAATCATCTGGTAGCCCGTAAAAGCACCTCTTGGCATAGACGCAAAAGAAAGGGGCATTGCGTCATCAGTCTAAACATCGTTTAGGCGTGAGGCAATGCCCTTTTCTCCGGCTATGCGGTAGTCGGCACACGTTTGTTCTAAACTCGTTTTGGGCAATGGTGTTCCGACGAACAATACCGCTTTTACGGAAAAACTAATGAATGAGGTGATAAAAAATCCGGGAGTTTATATCAAAATCTCGGATAAAATAGCTACTTTTGCATACAAAGAGTTCTTTGAAGGTTACGCGACGCGCAGAAGGATAATGCAGTAGATAACTAACTAAATCGTAACCTATTACTATCAAGAGCAATTAACCTACGCTCATTTTCAATAAATTACACTCTTTTCGTAACTTCATGATGCAAAGATAGCATTTTGTTTACAAAACAGGAAACATTCTAACGCATTTTGTACGGCATCTCATCATTTTTAACCATTCAAAAAGAGGTTGGTGCAGGATGCTACCAACCTCGAGGGATGATTTCGTAAAATTCGAAATCTAAAAATATGAGACAAATATACCTTTTATAATTGACAAAAACAAATTTTTGAACGAAAAAACTACAAAATTTAACATACTCGTGTTTTTACTTAAAAAACATACAGAATTGTCACAAAGATTTAACATTGCAATCTTAAAACGTAGGACAATATTTAGTATCTTTGCGATAAGAACTTTTTATTATTCATTTAAAACATAATAGTATGAACAAAATTCTACGCATTTCAGTAATGAGTTTGCTCGCTTTGATAAGCAGCATCACCTTTGCACAAGTGACATTTGACGCCAATGTAGACAAAGGAAAACAAACAGGAAATGGAAACCCTGACCAAGTAAGCAAAGACGGTGTCACTCTTTCGGGTACAGATGCTGCACTTGCAGCCGTTAATTTTAAGACTCAGAAAGGAGAATACCGTTTCTATAAAAGTTCAAGCGTAACCCTATCTGCTACTGACAAAAATATTATAAAAGTCGAGATGACCTGCTCAGGCGTAAAAAAATATGCGGCATCCAACTTTGTTGCACAAGAAGGATTGGTAATTGCCAAAGAAACAGCCACATGGACAGGTAAAGCTACTTCTATCACTTTTAAGACTACGCAACAAGTACGTGCCTTTAAAGTAGTCGTTACCTTAGAAGGTGGAGCTGTTACTCCTACCCCTGAAGTACAAACTGTAGATAACATAGCTGCGTTTAAGGCACTATCTGACGGTACTACCGCTCAATTAAAATTGAACAATGCACAGGTACTCTACACATGGACCAGCAACAAAGGCAACACCAGCACTTACATCCATGACGCTACTGGTGCCTTGCTGTTGCACAATAGCGGATTAACCCTCAAAGAAAACCAGGTGTTGAACGGTGAAGTAACCTTGAAACTGACAGACTATAGGGGACTGCCCGAAGGTGTGAAAACTGATAAAACCAACGTTGAGGGGTTGACCATCACCGATGGTACACCCGCAAAACCAAAGGTCATCACCCCCGATAAGGCAAGCGAGAACCTCTCTGATTTGGTACAAGTGGAAGGAGTGACCATACAGAGCGAGAAATCTGGAAAGTACACCAACTACTATGCCCACGTTGGAGATCAAAAGATTCAACTGTTTAACGGTTTTCACTTGGATGCCTACAAGGATCTTTCTTCGTTTAATGGCGTGCAGAATCAAACTGTAAAGGGTATTGTAAGCTTGTTCAAAGGACAGCCACAAATCAATATCATCAACATTGAAAAAACTATGGTCTCTGACAACATTAACCAACTCAACAGTGCTATCAACGACAATGCACCTATGTACAACTTGGCTGGACAGCGTGTTGGCAAGGAATATAAGGGTGTTGTGATACAAAACGGAAAGAAGTTTATCAATCGATAACCTTTACACCTTATATATATGATAGACAGCCCTGCCAACAAATCGTGACAGGGCTGTTCTTTATATTTTCCTTAACTCTCCATGAGTGGCTCTGGACAGAGCTTGCAATCATCTAAGTTTCTTGAATGGCGAACTGTCGGGACACTATAGGCTATGCGTTACGTAGCATTTCCGCACATTGCTCCGCACATCGTTCGCCATCAATGGCAGCCGAGACGATGCCACCTGCATATCCTGCACCCTCGCCACAAGGGAACAAGCCTTGCATGCACACATGCTGCAAGCTATCGGGATGACGCAGAATGCGGACAGGCGATGAGGTTCGAGTTTCTGTAGCTATCAACACAGCCTCATTTGTTAAGAATCCATGACTACGCTTGCCAAACATTCGGAAAGCTTCTTGCAAACGCTTCACGATAAAAGGCGGCATCCAAAAGTGCAACGGACTACTGATAAGTCCAGGCGCATAGCTCGATGAAGGCAAATCAAACGACAACCTGTTGTTGACAAAGTCTGCCATTCGCTGTGCAGGAGCGGTTTGTTTCATATTGCCTTGCTGCCAACAATGTCGTTCCAATTGCTCCTGAAACTGCATCATGATGAGCTTATCAGAGATGGGTTCATCGTCCATGGGCGTAAGCATATCATGACTCATCACATCTTCTGGATGCAGTTCTACCACCATCCCCGAGTTAGACCATTTAGTACCTCGATTGCTGGGACTCATCCCATTCACCACTATTTGCTGCGGTCCCGTCGCTGCGGGTATCACAAAACCACCGGGACACATACAAAATGAATATACACCGCGCTCTTGTGCTTGGCACACAAATGAATATTCGGCAGCTGGTAGATATTTTCCCCTGCCTTGTTTTTGGTGATATTGTATCTGATCGATGAGCATTGACGGGTGTTCCAAGCGCACACCCACAGCCAAAGCCTTAGGTTCTATCTCGATGTGCTGCTTGTCTAAATAGCGATATACATCACGTGCGCTATGTCCAGTCGCCAAAATCACAGGTCCTTGAAAAGTGAGTTGCCGACCAGTTTGCAGGTCGATGGCTTCAACACCAACAACTTGGCTATCGTTTGAAGAAACTTGTAACGATGTCATCTTCGTTTGGAAATGCACTTCTCCCCCACTTTTCAAAATGGTATGGCGCATGTTTTCAATCACCTTGGGCAACTTATCTGTGCCAATATGTGGATGAGCGTCAGCCAAAATAGCAGTAGAAGCACCATGCTGGCAAAAAACATTCAAAATCTTTTCAACACTTCCGCGCTTCTTTGACCGTGTATATAGCTTACCGTCCGAATAGGCTCCAGCTCCTCCTTCTCCAAAACAATAATTACTTTCTGCATCCACCTGTTGAGTTTTGGCAATCTGTGCCAAGTCTTTTTTACGCTCACGAACATCTTTCCCACGCTCCAACACGATTGGACACAATCCTTCTTCTATGAGTCTTAAAGCAGCGAATAGTCCTCCAGGTCCTGCTCCTACCACGACAACCCGTGGACGTTGCGAAACATCAGGATAGTTGGTTCGAACAAAATCCTCCTCTTCAGGCTCTTCATTGATAAAGACACGCACTTTCAAATTGACAAAGATTGTACGTTGGCGAGCATCGATAGAGCGTTTCAGCACACGTACATGTTTGATTGTTCGGGCGTCTATACCTTTTTCTTTAGCCAAAAATCCAATGATAGACTCTTGGGAAGCGGCAAGGTGTGGCAATATTCTTATTTGATATTCTTGAATCATAATGGCTGATATAAAAAGTTTAACGACAAAAGTTCATTGACAAAAGTAACCTTTTTTTAGCTTTTTGGGCAGAGTTGACGTAGATTTCTTTATAATTGATGTAATAAAAAGACGCAAGAAGCTCGTGAAGCTCAATGGAATACATAATTTTGATGAAAATAACATAAATATTTTCCTTTTATTTATTTGGTTTCTTAAAATAGAATTGATAAATTTGCAGGGATTTTTTCAAACAAACTATGAAGAAGACATCGGTGCTATTGGTTGACGAAAACAAATAGACCATCGTGAACTACGCACACCCTGCTATAACGATGCAGGCAAAACTGAAACAAATTAATGTTTTAACCTAATTCTATAAATATGAAAAGACGATTATTCTTGATGATGTCGTTCCTTCTCTTCATGATAGGAACTGCATTTGCACAAACTGATGTGTCAGGAACCATTATTTCAAAAGAGGATGGACAACCCGTTGTGGGAGCTACCATTCAAGTTGTTGGTTCTGGCACAGGAGCTATCTCGGACATTGACGGTAAGTTTAAGCTAACCCTGCCACAAGGCAGAAAGACGCTACGTATCTCGTACGTTGGAATGGAATCACAAGATGTAACTGCAAAAAGTAACATGCGCATTGTCATGATTCCAGTACAGAAAAGCATTGACGAAGTGATTGTTGTTGCGTATGGTACTGCAAAGAAATCAGCATTTACTGGTTCGGCAAAAGTGTTAGAAAGCGATGACCTTACTAAGGTTCAAAGCACGAACCCTATTGAAGCCATGAAAGGAAAAGTTGCAGGTGTACAAATGGTTAGCAGCTCAGGTGCACCAGGTAGTACGTCAGCTATTCGTATACGTGGTATCAGCTCCATTAATGCAGGCAATGCCCCATTAATTATCTTAGACGGAGCACCGTACGATGGCAATCTCAACTTGATCAACCCACAAGAAATAGAAAGCCAAACGGTACTGAAAGATGCTGCATCCGCTGCTTTGTACGGTGCTCGTGGTGCCAATGGCGTAATACTTATCACCACTAAGAATGGGCGCAAAGGACGTTCCTCTATTACTGTTGAAGCAAAAGTAGGAGCAAACAGCAGACAAATGCCACTTCACAATTACGTTAACAATCCTGCTGGATATTACGAGCTTTATTTTAATGGACTTTACAATTATGCCATTAACAAGCTTAACATGAGTCAAGATCAGGCGCTTGGTTGGGCAAACCAAAACCTTGTAGACCCAAATCCTGATAACTCATATAGTTTGGGATACAATGTTTATAACGTTCCTGAAGGAGAATGGATGATAGGACGAAACCTTAAATTAAATCCACATGCCACCTTGGGCAGAGTTATTGAGAACAATGGAAAAAAATATATGTTGATGCCTGATGATTGGATGAAAGAATCATTTAGAACAGGTGTTCGACAAGAATATTCGATGACAGCCAACGGTTCCACTGATAAGAGTAGTTTCTTCGGCTCAGCCAGTTACTTGAAGATTGATGGTATTACACCTGGTTCTGATTATTCTCGTTTCTCATCTCGTTTGAAAGCTGACTATCAAATGAAAACTTGGCTGAAATTGTTTGGAAACTTCAGCTACTCACACTATGAAACGAACTCTTTGCGAAACGATGGTGAAAGCAATACACCTACCAACCTGTTTGCAATGGCACAAATGGCACCTATTTATCCATTGTATATCCGCGACGCTGAAGGCAACATTCTTATTAATCAAAATACAAATTTACCAGAAGTTGACTATGGTAACGGAGCTGTACTTGGACTTACCAGACAGTTTATGAAAGACGGTAACCCTTTGAACGATAGCCAAATTAACCATAATGGCGGTATTGGACACAACGCTACTGCTGCGGGAACAGCCGAAATTAGATTCTTGAAAGATTTTAAGTTCACATCGTCTAATAGTGCTTTAATCGGTGAATACCGAGGCACTACAACATACAATCCCTGGTTTGGTGAAACTGCATCGCAAAAAGGACATATATTTAAGAAACACGATCGTACATGGACGTACAACTTGCAACAGCTATTGAATTATCATCATGTGTTTGATGCACACGATGTAGAAGTAATGCTGGGACATGAGTACTTTAGAAGTCATTATGAAGAGTTGAGCGCAGACAAGCTCAAAACATTCTCTAACGAGAGCGTAGAACTCGATCAAGCAGTACAGGTAGGTCAAAGTGGTTCATATGCCAGCGATTATAATACAGAAGGCTGGTTTGGACGCGCACAATATAACTACGAAGGAAGATACTTCACATCGGTTTCTTATCGCCGTGACGGCTCTTCACGTTTCCATCCCGATCATCGCTGGGGTAACTTTTGGTCACTTGGTGGCGCATGGAATATCAATCAAGAAAAATGGTTTGATAGTAAAATCGTTGACTTACTTAAATTTAAGATTTCCTATGGCGAGCAAGGTAACGATCGTATTGGCGCATTCCGTTACACAACGACATACAACATAGAAAATTCGAATGGTGAAGTTTCTTTAACTCCAAACTCTTTAGGTAATGACAAGATTACATGGGAAAAGGGTGGAAATATGAACACTGGTATTGAGTTTTCGCTTTGGAATGGGAGACTTAATGGTGATATCGAATATTTCTATCGCACCACAACCGATATGCTATCATGGGTAAAGACTCCCGGCTCCACAGGTTTTGCTGGTTATTACAATAACGTGGGCGACATGCGCAATAGCGGTTTAGAAATTGACCTTAACGGAGACATCATTCGCACAAAGGACATTACATGGAGTGCCAATGTGAACTTTACAACTTATAAAAATAAGATTACGCGTTTAGCAGACAACCGAAAGAATAGCGAGATTGATGGTGTTCGGGGATATAACGACGGATCCTATTTTTATGGTGAGGGATTGCCTATCTACACTTGGCGACTTTATAAATATGCTGGCGTAGATCAGAATACAGGTGAGGCTCTATATTACAAGAAGATATTTAAGACTGATGATAAAAATCAAATTGTAAAAGACGCAAACGGAAACGATATTGTAGAAAAAGAAATTACGACAACCAATGCAGGAGAAGCATCGTACTACACATGTGGCACCAGTTTGCCTGATGCCTATGGCGGTTTTGGAACCAGCTTGAATGCTTATGGCTTTGATCTCTCTATCGACTTCAACTATCAAATTGGTGGAAACGTATTAGACGGTGCTTATATTAGCGCAATGAATATGAACCGTGGCGCACAAATGCATGCCGATTTGCTGAACGCTTGGACGCCTCAAAATAAAAATACAGATATTCCACGACTACAATACGGTGACGTAAATGCAAATAAATTATCCGACAGATTCTTGATAAATGGTAGCTATTTATGCTTGCAAAACATCACATTAGGCTACACACTGCCAAATAGAATTACTACTCTATTGGGATTAGAGAAGATGAGAATATATGCTGTTGGTGACAATATTTGGTTGTGGTCAAAACGCCAAGGATTAGATCCACGTCAATACATTGATGGTGGTGCTGGTAATGCAAGTTATTCGCCTATTCGTACAATATCTGGTGGTGTTTCTATAACCTTCTAATTATAAAACCTAAGAACTATGAAAATGAAAAATATATTGAAAATTGCTCCTATTATTGGAGCAATAGCAAGTAGCACTCTGCTATCTGGATGTTTACAAGAAACATTTCCTACAGATGTGGCAACACAGAAGCAGGTACAGAGCTCAGCAAATGCAACTGAAAATCTGTTGGGTGCCATTACAACTCAAGCTAAGAGTATCTACAGCGATCCATATTCATGGGGATATGGTGCAATTATGCACGTTAGAGATGCAATGACAGCCGACATAGCAACCCTATCCTACCAAAACTGGGATTGGTTCTGGTTTTGGACCGATTGCAAAGAAATTGGTGCTCCATGGGCTGTAACGCAATTTATATGGGAATGGCAATACCAATATGTACTCACTACAAACAATGTTATTGGACTGGTAGATCCCGAAAAGGCTACCGATTTCCAAAAGGGTGCATTAGCCATAGCTTATGCAAATCGTGCGATGATTTACTTAGATTTAGCACGAATGTACGAGTTTTTACCCAATGATAAAACAGTAGGTAAAAGTGACACTGGCAAAGATATTACAGGTCTCACTGTTCCTATCGTAAAAGCAGGAATGGATCAACAACAAATGGCAAACAATCCACGTGCGAAGAAAGAAGACATGGTGAAGTTTATCAAAGAAGATTTAGACCAAGCCGAAAAATACATGAAATATGTAACCGACACCAAAGGAAACACGTTTCCAAACATGGCATGTGTTGAAGGTCTGCGCGCACGTCTTTACATGTGGCTTGAAGATTATCCCAATGCTAAGAAGTATGCACGATTAGCCATAGATAAAAGTGGCGTACCTATCATGACAAAAGAAGATTGCTTGGACATCAATAAGGGTTTCAATGACATTTCCAAATGGATGTGGGGTGTGCAATATACAGATCAAGATGCTGGCTTGGAAAGTGAATGGGCTAACTGGACCAGTTGGATGTCGAACGAAGTGCAATATGGATACACTGCAAAGGGCGCTACCCAAATGATTGGCAGAAGTGTTTACGATCGTATTAGCGACAACGACTGGCGCAAACTGGAATTTAAAGCTCCAGAAGGCTCACCGCTTTACGATAAAGTTCCATTTCTAAATGCAACATACAAAGAGAAACTCCCTGCCTATGCTTCCTTAAAATTCCGTCCCAACAAAGGTGATGATAAAAGCTTTAAGGTAGGACAAGCCTCAGCATATCCTATGATGCGCGTAGAAGAAATGTATTTTATCGAAGCAGAAGCAGCAGCACATCAAAACCTTGCAGAAGGTAAAAAGCTGTTAGAACAATTCATGAAGACACGTAATGACAAATACGAATGCAAAGCAAAGACACAAGATGACCTTGTAGAAGAAATTGTTTTTCAAAAGCGTGTTGAACTTTGGGGCGAAGGACAATCATTCTTCGACATCAAGCGATTGAACTATTCTGTAACAAGAGGCTATCCTGGTACTAACTTTGTACCCGAAGTAAGATTGAACAGCAAAGGTAGACCTGCATGGATGAACTTTGTTATCGTTGACCAAGAGATTATGTCCAATCCTATTTTACGAGATCAAAACAATCCAGATCCATCAGAAAAATACAGTCCTTGGATTGGAGAATAACGCCATCAATACAAAATTATAGCAATTATGAAAAAGACATATCATACGTTAAGAGCCATACTCCTATTTGTATGCGTTACATTGTGCGCATCCTGTGTAGAGGAGTATGAATACGAGCCTGCATCACTAACCGCAGGAAAGCCAGAAACTGAACAAGCTTTTTTATTGACAAATTCTAATGTCATATACTTAGAAAACAGCATGTCACAAACATTAGAAGTGAACGTTGTGCGACCTGATAAATCTGCAGCTGGTTCTATAAAACTTGTTTCAGATAACGATAAATTCAAAGTACCACAGAGTATTGACTTTAAGGCTGGTGAAAAATCGAAACTTGTCAAGATAAATTTTGACATGAAACCTACAACATCCGAACAAGTAACTATCAAAGTGGCTGATGAAAATGCCTATAATTACGCAAGTACAAAGGTGAATATAACGGTCAATAGGTACACAAAACATAGTGCAAATTGGCAAAGTTGGTTCTATGGTTACACATTCGAAGACATAGAAATTATGGAATGTCCTAAAGATATGTTCACTATCAGAGGGCAACATTTCAAGGCTGAATGGATTGACAGTGATTTGGGCAACATTACATTTTGGAAAGATGAAAAAGGATTGTTACACATGAAGCCACAATATATTCATCGACAGAATTGGAATGATGCTGGATTAAAAGATTTTTGGATTGTAGGTTTATTCGGTGATAGCGAGCAGCTTTGGAAGAAGGCAGACATTGACGCTTTGACCAAGGATGAATGTGGCAAATATCATCCAGAAGACGACACCTTCGAGTTATGGTTCCACTGGTACTCCCCCGATTTCGGTTGGTGGGTCAACAATCAGAATCCGGAATGGATTGCGCTTTTGGACTAAAAAATGAGCGAACAATAAAAAGATAACACACGCTGTGTTGTCATCAATTGCAACCCAATGGGCGGTGGGAGAACTCTCGCCAATGCCCATTGGGTTTTTCTATCTACTGTAACAAAAATATTTATGATGAGATTTAGATTATTTACTACTTTTTTCCTTACCTTGTTGCTCACCCTCTCGGCATCAGCAAAGCCTCGCACCATGGCACAACTCAGAGCCATCGCTGCTCGAGAACTTTCTGTATCTACGACTGTCGAAGATACGAGAGCCACAAATATTAGCAACATGGAAATGCTTCAGCAACTGTCAGACTTAACCGTGATTGGCAACCGCCATGTGGGTTTCGTAGTGTTGGCAAACGATGATGCCATTGAAGCTGTTGTCGGTGTATCAAACAAGCCATATACCACCGACACAAACATCAATCCCTCCTTTCAATGGTACTTACGGGCAGCCAACGCAACCATAGCCAATCGCATAGCAAACGGACAACATTACAGTGCTGCTATTGCGCCAGCGGCGCCCCTACCCAGCCATGTAGCCCCACTCATAAAAACCAAATGGAAACAAGAAGCCCCCTTCAACAACGATGTGCAAAAGGATGCTAACGGCAACCCCTATCTTGTGGGATGCGTGGCTATTACCATGACGCAGATTATGCGCTATTACAAGTATCCCACGAAGGGCATAGGGTCGAACACCTATTCAATGAACGGTGAGACGCTCACTGCCGACTTTTCCGCTTCCCCTTATCAGTGGGACAAGATGTTGCCTATCTATGAAAAAGGAAAATACACTGACGAAGAGGCAAAAGCTGTGTCAGAGTTGATGCGACAGGTGGGCATTTCCGTCAATATGGATTATAAACCTAACTTCAGTTCTTCGTACACAAAATCTGCACAAAACGCATTTATCAACAATTTCGGCTACAATCCCAACATGAATCGCTACACCCGCAACTACTATTCAGAACAAGAATGGATGGACATGGTGTATAAGGAATTGTCTGAGCAACGCCCCATTTACTATTCGGGCAACGACTCGAAATGGGAAAACGGTCACGCTTTTGTAATCGATGGTTATAATGCAGACGGCAAAGTATATGTTAACTGGGGCTGGGGAGGCTATCAAGACGGCTATTTCGACATCGGTATCTTGACACCAAAGAATAGCGGTGACTACAGTTACTATCAAGATATGATTGTTGGCATTCATCCAGAGAAGCAAGGAGCGTGGATGAGTCACCTCACCCTGGATTACGGCAACCATCTCACCATCAAAAAACTCTCCAGGCGAGCTATCAGCATGGGCGAAGCAAAGGTTTGGAACGTGAGCAGCACTCCTGTCAATGGTACACTTGCTTTAGTTATCGAAGGAAATGGACAACAACGCGACCTTGAGACAACAAACTATCAAGCCGAAGACAGCTACATGAACTCAATTTCGTGGGGAAGAATCCTCATTCCTGACGGCCTGCCCGATGGCGATTATCAAATCTACCTACGTTTCAAAGATGAGCGCGATGCCAACTGGCAAGTGGTAAGATCAGAGTATGGCAAACCCAATAGTGTGGTGATCAACATCGCCAACGGCACCTTCTCCGTCAAGGGCAACCGCACCAATTACGACTGGGTAACAGCTATCGAGACACCATCGGTCAGCGATGCCGAAGCACCCATTCGCGTGTACGACCTACAAGGCCACAAGCTGATGCAACTACCCGCAGCCGCCTTCTCTGTAAGCCAACTGCCCACACATGGCATCTTCATTATAAAGCAAGGAACAAAGACGACAAAGGTGGTCAGATAACCCAAAAAGCACAATTCAACGGGTTAACAGCCTTGACTCATTGAAATATAACTTTTAGAGCATTGGATCACAGCATTAATCCAATGCTCTATTTTTTTGTCTCAATTGTAGTATTGGGGCAAATCAGAGCCAACAAAAGCTCTTCCAAAAGTATAATTTTGTCCTGTAATTTTACCAAAAATCGATCATTGAAAATCTCTGAAATAGAAAAAATCAATAGGCAAACGCCCAACAAAAATGGGCTGATTTTACCAAATCAAACATCTTTTCAAGTTAGAACATAGACTTTACGCCCTTGGAAACATGTATTAGCGGTGTTATTCACATGCTTCAGCGGCATTAAAGCATGCAAATAACAGGATTAGAACAATGCTTCAGCCGCCAAGAAAGGGTAAAAAAGAGAAGAAAAAGACAAGACATAGGTATAACGTATTCAATAACAACCGATTACAAAATTCGCTCAAAATTCGCGTATTTGCGACCAACTTTGCCGTTGGTTGTTTTTACGCGAGTTATGAGAGGCACTTTGTAAAGAAAATTCAGCATTTATTTTCCCTCCATGTAGCGTATCATCCATATTGCCTACGCTATTTCTTTTGTGTCTTTTCGCAGTATAAAATATCCCCCTTCAATAAAAGAGCAGGGAGATACATGCATTGCTTTGCAAATAATATGGATGAAAATAAGGGCTGATTTCAAGAAATTTTGTACATTTGCCCTTATCTAAGTCCATATGGACGCAATAGATGAACCGCCTTTGAGAAAAAATCCCACCGACGGATAAAAAGTGAGGTGAAAATTCCACCCTGCTATAAGAGAGAACAACTCTATTGTGACGCACCGCCAATTTGGGCTACATTGCGGCACAACAAGATAAAAAGACACTACATGAAAGTATTGAAGTTTGGCGGAACATCCGTTGGTTCCGTGGAAAGCATCCTCTCACTGAAGAGGATTGTCGAGAGAGAAGCCCAACGACAACCCGTTGTTGTGGTAGTAAGTGCATTGGGAGGCATCACCGACCAACTGCTGAACACAGCGCAATTAGCACTGTCGGGCAATGAAACTTGGAAAGACTCCTTCGACAATATGGTGGAGAGACATCACCAACTCATTGATTCCGTTATCACTGACAACATCAAGCACAGCGAACTATATCATAAGGTAGACACGCTGTTCGAACAACTCCGTTCCATCTACTTCGGTGTATTTCTCATCCATGACCTGAGTCATAAGACAGAAGACACCATCGTGAGTTACGGTGAGCGACTAAGTTCGCACATCGTTGCCACCTTAGTAGAGAATGCCCGTTGGATAGATGCCCGCACATTCATCAAGACCGAGCGCAAACACAACAAGCATGTATTGGACAGCACGCTCACTCAGCAGTTGGTGAGAGACGCCTTTTCGCATCAGCACACCATTACCTTGGTACCGGGATTCATCAGTCAGGACAAAGATACGCACGAGACTACCAACTTGGGAAGAGGCGGCTCAGACTACACCGCTTCTATCATTGCCGCCGCACTCGATGCCGACATTTTGGAAATATGGACAGACGTAAATGGCTTTATGACAGCCGACCCCAAGGTGATTAAGGCTGCCTACACGATTCATGAACTCAGCTACATCGAGGCGATGGAGCTGTGCAACTTTGGTGCCAAAGTGGTATATCCGCCCACTATCTACCCCGTATGTGTGAAAAACATCCCTATACAGGTGAAAAACACGTTCGACCCCGATGGTGAGGGAACCATTATTAAGGCAAAAATCAAAAACGATGGCAAGCCTATCAAAGGCATCTCAAGTATTAAGGGAACCACACTTATCAACGTGGCAGGACTGTCCATGGTGGGTGTCATCGGTGTCAACCGTCGCATCTTCACCGCCTTGGCAAACCATGGCATATCGGTATTCATGGTAAGTCAGGCGTCTTCGGAAAACTCAACCAGCATTGGTGTGCGCGAACAGGATGCAGATGCTGCGGTAGCTGTACTCAACGACGAGTTTGCCAAAGAGATAGAAACGGGTGCTATGTTCCCCATGGAGGCACAAAATGGGCTTGCCACTATTGCCATTGTGGGTGAAAACATGCGTCACCTGCCGGGAATAGCAGCCAAACTGTTTGAAACATTAGGGCGTTCGGGCATCAGCGTCATTGCTTTTGCACAGGGGTCGAGTGAGACCAACATCTCCGTAGTCATAGAAGCTGCCTACCTGCGCAAAGCCCTGAACGTGCTGCACGACTCGTTTTTCCTGTCCGAATACAAGGTACTCAACCTCTTTATCTGTGGCATTGGCACCGTAGGTGGCAAACTCATAGAGCAGATACGGTCGCAGTACGATGAACTGAAGGAACATTCCCGACTCAAACTCAACGTGGTAGGCATCGCCTCATCCAAACATGCCATATACAACCGTGACGGTTTAGATTTGCAGACCTACCGAGAAGAGTTGCAAGCATCAGAACTCAGTTCACCACAGAAATTGTGTGAAGCCGTCATCGGCATGAACATCTTTAACTCTGTATTTGTAGACTGTACGGCAAGTGGCGAGATTGCTGCCCTCTATCAACCGCTCTTAGAACATAACATCAGTGTGGTGGCAGCCAACAAGATAGCCGCCTCATCGCCTTACGACGAATATATGCGATTGAAACAAACCGCCGTGACACGAGGGGTAAAGTTCAGATACGAAACCAACGTGGGAGCAGGACTGCCCATTATCGGCACTATCAACGACCTGCGCAACTCAGGAGACAAGATTCTGAAGATTGAAGCCGTACTTAGTGGTACGCTCAACTTCATCTTCAACGAGCTGACTGCCGATGTGCCATTTTCGGAGACTGTACACCGTGCCAAAGAAGAGGGATATAGTGAGCCCGACCCACGCATCGACTTGAGCGGAAAGGATGTGATCCGCAAGCTGGTCATCCTCACACGCGAGGCTGGCTACAAGGCAGAACAAGAAGAGGTGGAGAAACATCTGTTTGTTCCTGATGAATATTTTGAAGGCAGTGTGGATGAATTTTGGAAGCGGCTACCACAATTGGACGATGACTTTGAGAAACGTCGTCGCACCCTCGAACAGCAAGGTGAGCGGTGGCGATTCGTAGCCTCTATGGAGCATGGCAAAATGAAAGTCGGTCTGCAAGCAGTAGCACAGTCGCATCCCTTCTATAACCTCGAAGGTAGCAACAACATCGTGTTGCTCACCACCGAACGCTACAAAGCCTACCCCATGCAAATACAGGGATATGGTGCAGGTGCCGATGTCACCGCCGCAGGCGTGTTTGCCAATATCATGTCGATAGCCAATATATAATATATAAGGTGGGCTGAGGATGATGAACAAAACTATGAAGAAACATTGCCGCACACGAACTCTGAAACGCATTCATGTGAAGATTGCAAAAAAAACATTGATTTTTTGGTGTAATCAATGACAAATCATTATATTTGTAGTCAAACAATCTAAAATGAAAACTAATCAATGATTTATATTGATGTTCCAGAGAAGAATAGGTTAACCAGTTTTTACCTTGCCACCGAAGAATACGTAGCACGACATATTGCCGATAACGAAGATTATTTCTTTATTTGGCAAGTCCCCCCTACTGTGATGGTTGGACGTAACCAGTTAATAGACAACGAAATAAATTTACCATATTGCCGAGAAAAAGGTATTCATCTTCTTCGGCGTAAGAGTGGTGGAGGATGTATTTATGTGGACGAGGGTTGCTTGCTGTTCTCGTATATTACGCACAATGATCAAGTAAATCTTGTTTTCACCCAGTACATTGACCGCATTGTGCAAATGCTTCGACAACTTGGAATAAATGCCGAAGCAGGAGGCAGAAACGACATTTTGATTGATGAGAAGAAAGTGTCGGGAAATGCTTTCTATCATGTTCCCCAGTGGAGCATCGTACATGGCACCATGCTCTACGACACCAATCTTCAGAATATGGTGGCAAGTATCACGCCAAGTCAACAGAAGTTAAACAGTAAAGGCGTGCAAAGCGTTCGCCAACACATTGCCTTACTTAAAGACTATACCACACTCTCCATAGAAGAAGTGAAGCGTCACACGAAGGAGTTTCTATGCACATCCTCCCTCACCCTCAAAGAGAAGGACATCAAGGGCATTGAAGAGATAGAGCAAGACTACCTGTCGGATGAGTTTACTTATGGCAACAACCCGCGCTACACGATGACCAACAAGCAACGCATTGAGAATGTGGGCGAATTGGAGGTGCTTATGGAACTCAAGAACAACGTTATCAAGCACGTGAACATCATGGGAGATTATTTCCTAACGGGCGACCTTGACAATGCTATCTTGAAACCATTGCAAAACATCCCATACACCAAGCAAGCCATAGAGGCGGCTTTACCCGAGCAAGTGAACCACATCATTAGAAATTTGAACAAGTCACAATTGGTCAACTTGATTGTAGATCCGCCAAAACAATAACAATAGAATGGCACTTTTTAACCGCTAATAATAAATCTATGTATAAACCTAAATTTATAAAATATGGAAAATAAACGAACTTGTCTGCATGACAGACATGTAGCCTTGGGTGCTTTAATGCAGCCATTTGGTGGCTACGACATGCCTATCCAGTATTCATCTATTATTGAAGAGCATAATGCTGTGCGCCAACACTGTGGCGTTTTCGATGTTTCCCACATGGGCGAAGTCTACATTACGGGGAAAGATGCAGAAAAATATGTGAACTACATCTTTACCAATGATGTCACCAATGCTCCCCTAAACAGCATCTTTTATGGAATGATGCTCTATCCTGACGGAGGAACCGTAGACGACTTGTTGGTTTACAAGATGGGCGAAAACGAATTTTTCTTAGTCATCAATGCCGCCAACACTGACAAAGACGTAGAATGGATACGTCAGCACGCAGAAGGTTACGATGTAACCATTGACCATTGCTCAGACTATTACAGTCAGTTGGCAATTCAAGGACCAGAGGCAGAAAGCGTTGTGGAAGAAGTATTACACCTATCTTGTAAAGATTTGGCGTTTTACGAAGCAAAGACAATAGACGTCAATGGTGAGCAAATTATTGTAAGTCGCACTGGTTATACAGGAGAAGACGGCTTCGAGATATATGGTTCACAAGCTTATATCGTTCAAGCATGGGATGCTTTAATGGAGAGCAAACGTTGTACACCTTGCGGTTTGGGCTGTCGTGACACCTTGCGCTTTGAGGCAGGTCTTCCTCTTTACGGAATGGAGTTATCTAAAGACATCACACCAGTAATGGCAGGACTAAGCATGTTTTGCAAATTAGATAAGCCCGAATTCATTGGAAAGGAAGCTATCGCCAAGCAAAAAGAAGAAAAACCAAAGCAAAAAGTCATTGGACTGGAATTAGAGGGGAAAGCCATTCCTCGCCATGGTTATCCCGTTATGAAAGACGGGAAGCAGGTAGGTATTATCACTACAGGCTATCACTCTATCAGTTTGGATAAAAGTTTGGCATTTGCCTTAGTAGATTTAGAGCATTCCAAACTCGGTACAGAACTGGAAGTTCAAATTAGAAAGAAAACATTCCCCTGTGTAGTTGTCAAGAAGAGATTCCTCAACAAACATTAGAAAAGCGAATACGTTTAATGAAAATCTGTGACGATGACTATCACAGCATGTTTCATCGAATGTAATAAATAACAAAAAATCATCAATAAAATAAATCAAAAAAATATGGCAAAAGTAATTGAAGGACTCTATTACAGCGAGTCGCACGAGTATGTAAGAGTAGAAGGTAATATTGGTTATGTTGGAATCACTGACTATGCACAACAAGCTTTGGGCAACATTGTTTATGTAGATCTTCCAGAAGTGGATGATGAAATTGAAGCAGGCGACGACTTTGGTGCTGTAGAGAGCGTAAAAGCTGCAAGCGATTTGGAAAGTCCAGTAAGTGGTACGGTGGTTGAAGTGAATGAAGAACTTGAAGATACACCTGAGAAAATTAACGAAGACGCCTTTGAAACTTGGATTATGAAATTGGAACTGTCTGACAAATCCGAATTAGAGAGTTTGATGGATGCCAAGGCTTATGAAGAATTCTGTAAAAAGTAATATGGTTATGAATTACAAGTTTTTTCCACATACAGAAGAGAATGTTTCTGATATGTTGGATAAAATTGGTGTAAAATCTCTTGAAGACTTATTCAAAGAAATTCCAGAAGAAGTACGTTTCCGTGGTGAATACGACATTCCTGGAGCAAAAAGTGAAATAGAGATTCGCCAATTTTTTAATCAACTGGGAGCAAAAAACCAACAACTCACTTGCTTTGCTGGTGCTGGCGTGTACGATCATTACACGCCATCAGCAGTTCCATCCTTGGTGAGTCGCTCAGAATTTCTAACCAGCTATACCCCTTATCAAGCAGAAGTATCACAAGGAACACTTCATTATATCTTTGAATTTCAAAGTATGATGGCAGAGTTGACGGGTATGGATGTATCCAATGCGTCTATGTACGACGGCTCTACTGCCACAGCAGAAGCTGTATTGATGGCGAAAGCGAACCATAAAAAGGCAAATAAAGTTCTCATTTCTGAAACAGTAGACCCAAAAATCCTTTCTGTTATTAAGACTTATGCACATTTTCAACAGATAGATATTGAAATGATAGCAGAACGGGACGGCATTACCGACCAAGAAGATCTGGAACAGAAATTAGCAGAGGGTGGCGTTGCTGGTGTAGTTGTACAATATCCCAATTACTATGGTATTGTAGAAGATTACACAGGTGTAGCCGATAAGTGCCATGAACAAAAGGCATTGTTCATCATGAACAGCAATCCTTCTGATTTGGCTTTGCTCAAAACACCAGGAGAATTGGGCGCAGACATCGCCGTTGGTGAAGCTCAATCATTGGGCATTCCCATGGGATGGGGTGGTCCGTATGTAGGATATATGTGCTGTACGGATAAACTCGTGCGCAAGATGCCAGGACGTATCGTTGGGAAAACCATCGATGAAGAAGGTCAACGTGTGTTTGTCCTCACGCTACAAGCGCGCGAACAGCACATCCGCCGACAGAAAGCGACATCAAATATCTGTTCGAATCAATCATTAATGGCACTTTGGGCAACGATATATCTTTCTTTAATGGGTAAAGAAGGATTGAAAGAAGCTGCACAATTGTCTTATGACGGTGCACATTATCTATGTGAACAGCTATTGAAAACAGGACATTTCACATTGGCTTACGATCAGCCTTTCTTCAATGAATTTTGCGTGAAGTATGACGGTAACCTCCAAGAACTTCAACAACGATTCATTGAAAATGGCATCTTTGGTGGTATACAAGTTGGTGATGACATGCTCATGTTGGCTGTAACCGAAAAGAGAACAAAGGACGAAATTGATCAACTAATAGAACTCGTGCCATGAACCATCAACTATATCATAACTTAATATTTGAACTTTCTCACCCTGGAAGACGTGGATATACGCTTCCAAAGAATGAATTTGGGCGACATGAAATACCTGCCACATTAAAAAGGACAGTCGATGCCGAGCTTCCAGAGTGTGATGAACTGACAGTAGTGCGCCACTATACCAACCATAGTGAGAACAACTTTGGCGTTGACAACGGCTTTTATCCGCTGGGATCGTGTACTATGAAGTACAATCCAACTATCAATGAAGAGATGGCAGCACACCCTGCATTTGTCAATCTGCATCCACTTCAACCTGCTGAAACAGTGCAAGGCGCAAAAGAAGTGTATGAGAATTTGCAACAAGCCTTATGCGCTTTAACAGGATTGTCTCGCTTTACGCTTAATCCATGTGCAGGAGCTCATGGAGAATTAACGGGACTCATGATTATCAGTGCATATCACCAAGCAAACAACGATACGAAGCGTACCAAGATTATCGTACCTGATTCTGCCCACGGAACAAATCCCGCATCGGCTGCGGTATGTGGATTAGAAGTGGTAGAGGTAAAGAGTACCGCCGATGGATTAGTGGATGTAGAGCACCTCAAGACACTCTTAGGAGACGACATTGCTGGAATGATGATGACAAACCCCAACACTTTGGGACTCTTCGAGACACATATTCCAGAGATTACCAAACTCATTCATGACTGCGGTGGTTTGATGTACTACGATGGAGCAAATCTTAATCCGCTGTTGGGTGAATGTAGACCTGGCGATATGGGATTTGATGTGATGCACATCAACTTGCATAAGACATTCTCTACCCCACATGGAGGCGGTGGTCCTGGCTCTGGTCCTGTGGGTGTTTGCGAGAAATTGGTAGATTTCTTACCCACCAATAATTGTGCAACCAATGCAAAAGGGCATTTTACCATTACGGTTCATCCTTATCACGGACATTTCCTCACCTATTTAAGAGCCTACACTTACATCCTCACCTTAGGCAAGGAAAATATCAAGATGGTAGGACCTTATGCCACATTGAACGCCAACTACATCAAAGAATGCTTGAAAGACGTTTACAAACTCCCCATAGACACCATTTGCAAGCATGAGTTTGTGTTTGATGGTCTTATGGACAAGAGTACAGGAGTTACCACAATGGACGTTGCTAAGCGTTTATTAGACCACGGCTTCCATGCTCCGACAATCTATTTCCCATTGCTTTTCCACGAGGCAATGATGATAGAACCTACCGAAAACGAAAGCAAGGAAACGCTGGATGCATTCATAGAGGTGATGCGCAAGATTGCCGACGAGGCAAAGAACGACCCTGAAATCGTGAAAAGCGCACCGCACGAAACACCTATTAAGCGTGTGAACGATGTGGAAGCAGCCAAGCATCCTATACTTACCTTTAAGCAATTGATCGATGACAACAACTGATTTAATCATCATTGGAAGTGGTCCTGGAGGCTATCGCGCAGCTGATTATGCTGCGAAGAATGGCCTTCAGGTCATCATCTTCGAAGCCTTAGAAGCAGGCGGGACGTGTCTTAATTGTGGATGTATCCCAACCAAATGCTTGGCACACGATGCCTCTAAAGAAGAAAAGCCTGCCTTCGAACAGGTGATGGCAAGAAAAAATGAAGCTATCCAGCAATTGAAAGCAGGAGTAGAGACATTGCTTTCCCAGCCTAACATTACATTGGTGCACGCCAAGGCATCTTTTAAGGACGCTAAAACCATTGTTGCCAATGGAGAGGAATATGCGGCAAAATACGTCATCATAGCCTCTGGATCGCAAGCAAAAGTACCGCCTATCGAGGGTATTGTTTACAATCCCCACGGAAATTCCAATGTCCTTACCTCTACAGAATTACTTTCCATCGATCACATCCCTGAAAAGTTGTGTATCGTAGGAGCTGGTGTCATTGGTATGGAGTTTGCCTCTGCCTTCGCACAGTTCGGCAGTCAGGTAACGGTAGTCGAATTCATGAAGGAATGCTTACCGACATTAGACAGCGATATTGCAAAACGATTAAGAAAATGTTTGGCAAAGACAGGCATTCAGTTCTATTTGCAAGCCGCAGTGAAGAAAGTAGAAAATGGCAAAATATACTTTGAACAAAAAGGAAAAGAACAATGTGTAGAAGCAGATACTATTCTTATTGCAACTGGACGGGCTGCCAATATCGAAGGGCTAAACCTTGATGCCGCAGGGATTGCCTACGACAGAAAAGGCATTTTAGTCAATGACAATATGGAAACATCCGTCAGTGGTATTTATGCCATTGGCGATGTGAATGGACGACAAATGTTAGCACATGCTGCCACATTCCAAGGAATGAGAGCCATCAATCACATACTTGGCAAAGACGATCATATTCGGTTCGACATCATGCCCGCTGCCGTATTCACCTATCCTGAAGCCGCTTGCGTAGGCAAGACAGAAGATGCATGCAAGGCAGAGAACATAGCATACAAGACTAAGAAAGGTTACTATCGTGCAAACGGTCGTGCGCTTTCTATTGAAGAAACCGAAGGAATGGTGAAACTCATCACAGATGAGGAGGACAAGGTTATTGGATGCCATGTATATGGTGCTCATGCAGCAGAACTTGTTCAAGAAGTTTCGGCGTTGATGAACTTGAATATCAAGCTCAATCAGCTGAAGGATATTATTCACACCCACCCTACTTTGGGTGAAATCTTGCAAGATATCGCAATAGGCTAAAAGCCATGTCACGAATATCTTTACAAAGTTGGAAGATTGTGCCGCATAGTTGGGCTATCGCCTATTGATGATAGCCCGTCTAATTCACTTTCTTCCAACTTTTTTATTTGGCACATTATTTGCATTACCTTTTATGCGAATTCATAAAAACATTATTATACAATGCAAAAAGGTAATATTGGGGTTACAACAGAGAATATCTTCCCCGTTATTAAAAAGTTTCTCTATTCTGATCACGAGATATTTCTTCGAGAGTTAGTGAGCAATGCCGTTGACGCAACTCAAAAGTTGAAAACTCTTTCAAAACAAGGAGATTTCAAAGGCGAAGAAGGATATTTGACCATTCATATTAAGTTAGACAAAGAAAAAAGCACATTAACAATCAGCGATCGTGGTATTGGTATGAACGCTGAGGAAATAGACAAATACATCAACCAAATAGCTTTTTCGGGTGTAAACGACTTCATGGAGAAGTATAAAGAGAATGCCAATGGCATTATTGGACACTTCGGATTAGGTTTCTACTCTGCCTTTATGGTTAGTAAGAAAGTAGAAATTATTACCAAAAGCTATAGGGAAAACGAGAAAGCCGTGAAATGGAGTTGCGACGGCAGCCCAGAATATACCATAGAAGAGACAGAAAAGGCTGACCGTGGAAGCGATATCGTGCTTTATATCGATGACGACTGCAAAGATTTTTTGGAAGAACAGCGCATCCAAACACTACTCAACAAGTATTGTAAGTTCTTGCCTATTCCGATAGCTTTTGGCAAAAAAACAGAGTGGAAAGACGGCAAACAGGTTGAAACCGCAGAAGACAATGTCATTAATGATACCGAACCATTGTGGACAAAAGCTCCTTCTACATTAAAGGATGAGGACTATAAGAATTTTTATCGCACCCTCTACCCCATGCAGGACGAACCGCTGTTCTGGATACACCTCAATGTGGATTATCCGTTTAACCTCACTGGTATCCTTTATTTCCCAAAGGTAAAGTCGAACATTGAGCTGCAACCCAACAAAATACAATTGTACAGCAATCAGGTCTTCGTCACAGATCAGGTAGAAGGCATTGTACCACAGTTCCTTACCCTGTTGCATGGCGTTATCGATTCTCCTGACATTCCATTGAATGTGAGCCGTAGCTATCTTCAAAGTGATGCTAATGTAAAAAAGATTTCAACCTATATCACCAAGAAAGTAGCCGATCGCTTGCAATCTATCTTCAAAGAAGACCGTAAAAATTACGAAGAGAAGTGGGACGATCTCAAGATATTTATCAACTACGGCATGCTCTCTCAAGAAGATTTCTATGACCGTGCTAAAGACTTTGCCCTATTCAAGGACGTAGATGGCAAATACTTTACCTTTGATGAATACCGCACCCTTATTAAGGATAACCAAACAGATAAAGACGGACAACTCATCCATCTTTACGCAACCAACAAGGATGAACAATATACGTACATAGAGTCAGCAAAGAACAAGGGCTACAGCGTCCTACTCTTTGACGGACAATTGGATGTTGCAACGGTATCCATGTTTGAACAAAAGTTTGAAAAGAGCCGATTTAGTCGTGTAGACGGAGACATCATCGATCGTATCATTGTAAAAGAAGAGACCAAGGAGTCGAAGTTAGACAAGAACGATCGTGACAATTTGTCACAAGTTTTCAAATCACAGCTGCCTAAAATCAATCAGGCTGAATTTAATGTAGAGGTGCAAGCTTTAGGCGAATCAGCCATGCCACTCATCATTACCCAGAGCGAATATATGCGTCGTATGAAGGAGATGAGCAAGTATCAAGCTGGCATGGGCTTCTATGGGAGTATGCCCGATATGTTTACATTAGTATTGAACAGTGATCACAAACTGATTCAAAATGTACTCGACAATTGCAGCAAAACTACCGCCGATGCCTTGAAACCCATTGAGAGTGAACTCAAAGGACAAGAAGCAAGGTTGGCAGCCCTGCATCAGAACCAACAGAAAAAGAAGCCGGAAGAAATAACGCAAGAAGAAAAACAAGATGTCGAAAATACGCAAAAAGCAATCGATGAGCAGAAACAAAAGAAAGCAGACATCATTGCTAATGCGGCTAAAGACAATAAAATCGTACACCAACTCATAGACTTGGCTTTGTTACAAAATGGCATGTTGAAGGGAGCTGGTCTCGATAAATTCTTAAAGCGTAGTATTGATTTAATTCGATAAGAAGTTTTTCAAGGCTTAAAACATAGTGCTGAAAAACCATTTATATGTATTCAACGCCACTCACTGCAGTGGCGTTTTTTTATTTCTTTCGAAAAAAAGTTGTGAAAATGTTTGGCGTTATCGCAAAAACTCCATACCTTTGCAAACGCAATTACAAAAGTAATGCACTTCGGCTCCCTGGCTCAACTGAATAGAGCATCTGACTACGGATCAGAAGGTTGTGGGTTTGAATCCCGCGGGAGTCACTATCAAGGATGTGTTTTTCAACACATCCTTTTCTTTTTTCCCCCCGACAACATGGATTTTCGTACGCTGCAGTGAGCCAAAATAAATGCTGAATTTTCTTTACAAAGTGTCTCTCAAAACTCGCGTGAAAACAACCAACGGCAAAGTTGGTCGCAAATACGCAAGTTTTGAACAACTTTCATAACTCACTGTTGTTAAAGGCATTATGCTTACATCGCCTCTTTTCTTTCGTGTTTTTACCACTTTTTGGCGATTGAAGCATTGAGATAAGCCTGCTATTTGCATACTTTAATGCTCCTGAAGTATGTGAATAACACCTTTAATACATGTTTTCAAGCCCGTAAAGTCAATGTTTCAGCCTAAAAAGACGATTATTTTGTTCAAATCAGCGCATTTTTGCATGTCGTTTGCCTATTATTTTTTTCTATTTTGAAGATTTTAGATGACCGTTTTTTGATAAAATAATAGGACAAAAACGACGAATGCCATGACCAAAAATGATACGAAATAAGAGGGCGGCTTGGATATGTTTACTGGCACAGGGTTTCCCGATTAACTTCCACCTCACATCCAATCAGCTACTTTGTACAAACTTCTCTTAAGTTTGCTCACCTGATATTTCTCTGTCGATCTTCTCACCCCGTTCTTCTGTAAATCTGCATGCGTTTTAATATCCTAATGAGATCAGAGGTCTACATCCATGAAACAGTTTTCGTATGTTGTTAAGCAATCGCAACTTACTGATATATAGCAAGATATAAGAATATGTAAAGATAGAAAACTTTTGAGTGAATAGGAGACTTCAAGTGCTTACCAGCGCTTTAATTTTTTAATCAAAGAAAACGCTTTGTAAATTCATAAAAAAACATTAATTTTACCGCATCTAAAGTGAATGCGTATATGAAAAAGTTTTTTATCATAATATTGGGAGTTGTTGCATGCTGCAATACCTGTTTGGCACAGTCTACATTTAAGTATAAGTCAGAACGCAATCCATGGGACACATACATTGGTGCAAAGGGTGGCGCCATGTATTGTAAGTTGACAAATATTGAAAATAGTCCGAAGATTACGGGGTTTGGAGGTCTTTTTGCAGAATCTTTCCTGACCAAGCACTTCTCTGTTCAACCCGAATTCATGTTTGTACATCAGGGTGCAAACAGCGCAAAACCATATAGGAAAGATGCTTCGACGGAAAAATTTAATTACCAATTTAACTTCATCTACATTGACTTTCTGTTAAAGCAATATATCGGTAATCATTTTAGCATATATTCTGGCTTTCATACGGGAAAAGCACTATCCATGAAATGCAATGGGAAAACTATCAAGTCGGAACTCAACACCAACGATTTTGCTATTCCTGTTGGCGCATCAGTGACGTGGAAAAACTTGAGTTTGGATGCCCGTTACAACATTCCTATCAAGAAAATAGCCGAGACCACCAAAGCGAAACAACTTTTAGGACCCGCAAAGAACAACTCCATCATGTTGAGTTTAGGCTACCAATTCAAAATTTTCTAAAAATCGTCTTAGATAAAACAAGAAAAATAGCATTCAGATTCTTGTTCGGCGAATCGTCCTGCTATTTTCTAAAGTTCTATTCATCTTCTGTTGGCAGTTGTGGGAGTGAGATATGAAATCTAACTGCAAGATAGCGAATGACACAAACAACCGAGAATACAGTAACGACAGTGACACTCACATCTACGCCTAAAGAATACATCACCCAATAAGTCACACCTCCAACGATACTCGCCAAGGCATAAATTTCCTTGTGAAAAATAACGGGAATATTATTCAATAACACATCTCGAATAACACCACCGGCACAACCTGTCATGCACCCCATGATGATAGCTATCCAAAAGGGGAAACCACAAGCTAACGTTTTTTGCATTCCTGCAATGGTAAACAATGCCAATCCAAGGGTGTCGAAGGCAAACCATGTATTATCCAATCGCTTCAGAGACTTGGAAAATACTATCACGAATACTTGAGCGAATATCGTACATATTATATAAATAGAAGATGTCATCCAAAAAGGAGTGACTCCTAACATGACATCACGAATCGTACCGCCACCAATCGCTACGGCAATGCCACATACAAAACCTCCAAACCAGTCGAACTTCTTGGCAGCAGCGTGACGAATACCAGAAATAGCAAATGCAAAAGTGCCCAAAAACTCTATTACTTGCTGAAGTGTATAAATAAATTCAGGGCGTCTGAAAAATAATTCAGGAGAATACATATTATAAAAAGAGGTATAATATTCTTGAAATCTTGCAATTATAAAAGACTAAAAATGAAGTTATTTGTTCACCACATTAGTAGGTTCCCCCTGCACGAAAGCCCTCACATTGTTGATGGCAATATTGACCAATCGCTTTCTTGCCTCCTGTGTAGCCCAAGCTATATGCGGCGTGATGAATGCATTGGGTTGCTGAAGTAGAGGATTATCAGCTGCTGGTGGTTCTTGACACATCACGTCAGCACCATAGGCAGCCAACTTCCCTGATTGAAGAGCCGCTGCAACATCCGCCTCATTCACCAAAGGTCCACGACCTGTGTTGATTAAGATAGCTCCCCGTTTCATCTTGTTCAAACTCTCTGCATTGATTAATTCACGAGTTTCTGGCGTCAACGGACAATGAAGAGTTAGAATGTCACTCACTGAAAGCAGCCCATCCAACGTTGTTTTCTGAATTCCTTCGGGTAAATCGACTGCATTCTTACTGGTGAAAGCGTAAACTTCCATACCAAATTCCCGCGCAATATGTGCGACTTTGGTGCCAATATGTCCCAAACCAACGATTCCCAATGTCTTTCCTGCGACTTCAATCAAGGGAGTATCCCAGTAACAAAAATCAGGGTTTTGAGTCCACCTACCCTCTCGAGTCTGCTGTGCATAATGTTCCACACGATTTGAAATCGCGAAAATGCTTGCAAACACCATCTGCGCAACACTGTAGGTACTATAAGAGGGTATGTTGCTCACCACAACATTTTGTTTGTGTGCTGCTTCAATGTCGATATGATTAAAGCCCGTTGCTAACACACCGATATATTTTAGTTGCGGTAGCTGCTGGAGCTCGTTCGCTGTTATTTTAGTTTTGTTCACCAACAAAATGTCAGCATCTATGGAACATTCTACGACTTGTTCTTGCGAAGTACGATCATATACCTTCAATTGTCCAAACTCCTTAAGCTCCTCCCAAGATAAATCTCCAGGATTAGCGCAATGACCATCTAAAATTACAATGTTATATTTTCTCTGTTGTTGTTTTGAATCCATCATTTACTATGTTTTAATCATTTGTTTTCTGATGTGGATGCGTCTTTATATCTGTCGCCCCAGCATTGAAGCATCCACTGATATAATTTCTCTTCGGCAGGACTGTGTTGCCCATGCCATATTCTATGATGCTGCAAAGCATCTGGTAAATACTGTTGTTGAACGAAATGTCCGGGATAATCATGGCTATACAGATAACCATCATGATAGCCCAAATCTTTCATTAGTTGTGTGGGGGCATTCCTCAATGGCAATGGAACAGGCAAATTCCCCGTTTCCCGAACGATTGACAAAGCCTTATCAATGCCCAAATAAGCAGAATTACTTTTAGGACTGGTAGCCAAATACACCACTGCTTCAGCTAAAGGAATCCGACCTTCAGGCCACCCAATTTTCATAACCGCATCGAAAGCCGCATTTGCTAACAGCAAGGCATTGGGATTAGCCAATCCTATGTCTTCCGCAGCACTAATCACTAAGCGGCGTGCAATAAACTGAGGGTCCTCTCCTCCCTCTATCATTCGAGCCATCCAATACAGTGCTGCATCGGGATCACTACCACGAATGCTTTTGATAAAGGCAGAAATAATATCATAATGCATTTCACCTCCCTTATCATAAGCCAAGGGATTCTGCTGCAACTGTTGCTCCACAATTTGATCGGTCACCACCACTTTTTCTGTTTCGGCAGCACTAACGACTAATTCTAAGATGTTAAGTAGTTTGCGAGCATCACCCCCACTATAGCGAAGTAATGCACCTGTCTCTTGAAGTTCTATGTTTCGATTCTTCAATATGACATCTTCATTCACTGCGCGATGCAATAGTTTCAAGAGATCTTCTTTGCCTAAAGGTTTGAGTAGATACAGTTGACAACGTGAGAGTAAAGGTCGAATCACTTCGAAAGACGGATTTTCAGTCGTTGCCCCTATCAGCGTAACGATTCCTCTCTCCACAGCACCCAACAAAGAGTCTTGCTGCGACTTGCTAAATCGATGAATCTCATCAATAAACAAGATAGGTGAAGCGGTTTGAAAGAAATGATTACCCTTTGCTCGTTCAATGACCTGTCGCACGTCCTTCACACCACTGGTCACTGCACTAAGGGTATAAAAAGGCGTTTCTAACTTGTTTGCGACAATCTGTGCAAGTGTGGTTTTACCAACGCCAGGTGGTCCCCACAAAATAAAAGAAGAGACGTGACCAGATTCTATCATCTTGCGTAGAACGGCATCCTTCCCCACCAAGTGCTGTTGCCCAACATATTCATCAAGCGTACGGGGCCGCATTCGTTCTGCTAAGGGTTCACTCATATCGTCTTTCCTTCTTCATTAGTCCTCTTAAAAGGGTCTTTATCAATGGCTGTCTTTGGCTACTTTAAGCGCATCTCCATTATCGCAAAGATACGAAAACTTTCATGAACGAAAAGCATAAACTATGTTTTTTTGGCTTCATTCAAAAAATCATAGGAAAAGTTTGTCAAATATAAATTAAGTATATATTTTTGCAGCGTGAGAAATGAGGAGGATTGGTAGCGCAATAGGATGAGTAAAATAGCGTAATCCAAAAAGCTTTCACCACCTTCAAACAAATAGATTGATTAGTAATCAATAGCTTTCGTGTTTTAGAACATTGTAAATAACAATTGAACGACGACTTAAAGATTTATGAAACAAAAAGATGCATTATCACTTAAGACACTGACTAAGAGCAGTGTGTGGGATATTCAAGAAAATGATGTTTTCAGATTGTGGGAGGCAGCAGAAAAGGATGCTGACCTCAAGGATAACATGCGTCATTACTTAGTGTTTACTGAATAATGTATAACTCTCTGATATTTAAGTTTATATAACTTTATTTCTTCGTTTGTTTAACTAGAA
>NZ_QFFX01000028.1:0-36464 GCF_023522295.1 Prevotella sp. TCVGH
TTTTGGCTATGTAATTCCCGCTATTAGGGCTTACTCGGGACTTCCACCCGTTAGATAATGCTCATGCCGAGCGTACAAAAAGGGAGGTGCACCATTATTAATGATCCACCTCCCTTATATAGTTTTCTTGGTAGTGCATACAGCCTGTGCCGCAATGCTACCTCACCAAATTATTCGGAGAAATCGAGTACATTCTTGCGATTAGCCTCAATGCGCTCATATTCTTCTTTCGAGCCAACGATGAGCTTCTCCCACTGACGAAGTCCAGTTCCGGCAGGTATTAAGTGTCCGCAGATTACATTCTCTTTCATACCTTCCAGATAATCAACTTTTGCATGGATAGCAGCTTCATTGAGTACCTTTGTCGTTTCCTGGAACGATGCTGCACTCATAAAGCTCTTGGTTTGTAACGCAGCACGTGTGATACCTTGCAAAATCTGGGTTGAAGTTGCTGGAACAGCATCTCGAACTTCCACCAAGTGTAAGTCACGACGCTTCAACGAAGAGTTTTCATCGCGTAGCTTACGAGCAGTCACGATTTGACCCACCTTCAACACTTCACTATCTCCAGCATTGGTCACCACTTTCTTGCCCCAAATGCGATCATTCTCTTCTGCAAAATCAAGCTTATCGACTAATTCTTGCTCCAAGAATGTAGTGTCGCCAGGTTCGTTAATTTGAACCTTACGCATCATCTGACGTACAATAATTTCGAAGTGCTTATCATTGATCTTCACACCCTGCAGACGATAAACGTCCTGTACCTCATTCACAATATACTCTTGTACAGCGGTTGGCCCCTTAATTGCAAGAATGTCATTCGGAGTGATAACACCATCAGACAATGGCGTACCTGCTCGTACCGCATCATGTTCTTGAACCAAAATCTGTTTACTCAAAGAAACAAGATACTTCTTCTGCTCACCCGTCTTAGAGGTGACAATGATTTCGCGGTTTCCACGCTTTACCTTACCCATGGTAACCTCGCCATCAATTTCAGAAACGACAGCAGGATTAGAGGGGTTACGAGCCTCGAACAACTCTGTGACACGAGGAAGACCACCAGTAATGTCACCCGCACCTCCAACGGCACGTGGTATCTTCACCATCGTTTGACCCGTCTTAATTTCAGCACCGTCTTCAACTACCACGTGACCACCTACTGGGAAGTTATAGGTGCCAAGCACCTCGCCCTTCTCTCCGATAATATCACAAGTAGGAACCAAAGACTTATCCTTAGAATCACTGATAATCTTTTCGGTCAAACCTGTAGTATCGTCCGTCTCAGCGTGATAAGTTTTTCCAGCAACCACGTCATTGAACTTCAACTTACCTTCGTATTCTGAAACGATGACAGCATTGAATGGGTCCCATTTTGCAATAAGCGTTCCCTTCTCAACGGTATCACCATGCTTATAATACAACGAACTTCCATAAGGAACGTTCATCGTACTAAGCACAATATCAGTATGAGGATCGATGAAACGAATTTCTGCCAGACGACTAACAACCTTCAAGCATTTAACATCTTTCACTCCATCGTTCTCTACATAAGGAACAGTACGCAACTCATCAAACTCAATTTTGCAATCATTTTTAGCAACGATAGAAGCATTGGCAGCTGCGTTACCTGCCACACCACCGGCGTGGAAGGTTCGAAGTGTCAACTGTGTACCTGGCTCACCAATAGCCTGTGCAGCAATCACACCAACTGCCTCGCCTTTCTGTACCATGCGTGCCGTTGCCAAGTTTCGTCCGTAGCATTTCTTACAAACGCCATGCTTACTTTCACAAGTCAAGACCGAACGAATCTCTACGCTCTCAATAGGAGACTCGTCAATGAGTCGTGCCTTTTCTTCTGTGATCTCTTCACCAGCGGCAACAATAAGTTCGCCCGTTGTTGGATGTATGATATCATGAACGGATACACGACCTAAGATTCGCTCATAGAGTGTTGAGATAATTTCATCACCACTCTTCAAAGCTGTACAGATAAGTCCTCTTAAGGTTCCACAGTCTTCCTCGTTAATGATGACATCATGAGAAACATCCACCAATCGACGTGTCAAGTATCCAGCATCGGCTGTCTTCATAGCCGTATCAGCCAAACCTTTTCGAGCACCGTGTGAAGAAATAAAATACTCGAGCACTGACATACCTTCCTTAAAGTTGGAGAGAATAGGATTTTCAATAATCTGTTGTCCCTCTGCTCCTGCCTTCTGAGGTTTAGCCATCAAACCACGCATACCCGAGAGCTGCTTAATCTGGTCCTTAGAACCACGAGCTCCCGAATCAAGCATCATGTAGACAGCGTTAAAACCTTGGTCGTTTTCGGTCATCTCTTTCATGAGGACATCACCCAACTCATTATTCACATGAGTCCAAGCATCAATCACCTGATTGTAACGCTCGGTGTCGGTAATGAATCCCATTTCATAGTTAGCTTTGATTTGGTTGACTTCATCCTGTCCCTTCTTCACTATTCCCACTTTACTTTCAGGAATGATAATATCATCAAGGTTGAAAGACAGACCTGCAACATACGCCATGCGATAACCTAAGTTCTTGATACCATCGAGGAATTCGCATGCGCGAGCCATACCAACAACCTTAATTACATCTGCGATAATGGTACGCAAAGTCTTCTTAGAAATGATGTCGTTGAAGTAGCCCACCTCATCGGGAATGATACCATTCACAATGACACGACCCACAGAGGTTTCTACCACACGGTCTTGCAACTTGCCATCCACCAAGTCCTTCACCACTACTTTGACACGCGCATGTAAGTCGCACTTCTTTTCGTTGTAGGCAATAATTGCTTCTTCAGGACCATAGAACGAAAGACCTTCACCCATTGCACCTGGACGGATTTTAGTAATATAATACAAGCCTAACACCATATCCTGTGACGGAACAGTGATAGGAGCGCCGTTGGCTGGGTTGAGGATGTTATGACTCTGAAGCATCAGTATTTGAGCCTCGAGAATTGCCTCATTGCTTAAAGGAAGGTGAACCGCCATTTGGTCACCATCGAAGTCGGCATTGAACGCTGTACAAGCCAAAGGATGCAACTGAATAGCTTTACCCTCAATAAGTTTGGGTTGGAATGCTTGGATTCCCAAGCGGTGCAAAGTAGGAGCACGGTTCAACAGAACGGGATGTCCTTTCATCACATTCTCTAAAATGTCCCAAATCACAGGCTCACGTTGGTCAACTATCTTCTTGGCACTCTTCACAGTCTTCACGATGCCACGCTCAATGAGTTTGCGAATCACAAATGGTTTATACAGTTCGGCAGCCATCAATTTAGGCAAACCGCACTCGCCCATCTTCAATTCTGGACCTACCACAATTACCGAACGTGCCGAATAGTCTACACGTTTACCAAGAAGGTTTTGGCGGAAGCGTCCTGCTTTACCCTTGAGAGAATCAGACAAAGATTTCAAAGGACGGTTGCTCTCACTCTTCACCGCACTACTCTTGCGAGAATTATCAAACAGAGAGTCGACAGCCTCTTGCAACATACGCTTCTCATTACGTAGAATCACCTCAGGAGCTTTGATTTCCATAAGTCTCTTCAAGCGATTGTTACGAATGATAACACGACGATAGAGGTCGTTCAAGTCTGAGGTGGCAAAGCGTCCACCATCCAACGGAACCAACGGACGAAGCTCGGGTGGAATGACTGGTACTATCTTTAGAATCATCCATTCTGGACGGTTGATATCTTTGCTCTGACGGAAAGCTTCTACTACCTGTAAACGTTTCAAGGCTTCCGTTTTACGCTGCTGACTTGTGTCATTGTTAGCCCGGTCGCGCAATTCATATGAAATCGAATCCAAATCCAAGTTAGCCAACAAATCATACACAGCCTCGGCACCCATCTTAGCGATAAACTTATTGGGGTCGGCATCATCTAAGCGGTCATTGTTAGGATCTAACTGATGATCAAGAATATCTAAATATTCATCTTCTGTCAGTAAATCCATTACATGAGAACCGTTCATCTCTATACCATCGCCATCCTTGCGACCTTCCATGACACCAGGCTTGATAACGACATACTTCTCGTAGTAGATAACGGAATCAAGTTTTTTTGTGGGCATTCCCAATAGATAACCTATCTTGTTGGGTAATGAACGGAAATACCAAATATGGGCAACAGGAACAACCAGCTCGATATGACCCGAACGCTCACGACGAACCTTCTTCTCGGTCACCTCAACTCCACATCGATCGCAGACAATCCCTTTATAGCGAATTCGTTTGTATTTACCACAGGCACACTCATAGTCCTTCGTTGGTCCAAAAATGCGCTCACAGAAAAGGCCATCACGCTCAGGCTTGTAGGTTCGATAATTGATGGTTTCGGGTTTTGTCACCTCACCATACGAATTTTCGAGAATTTCCTCAGGAGATGCCAAGCTAATGGTTATCTTGGTAAAATTATTTTTTATTTTTGTATCTTTCTTAAAAGCCATGTTCTATATCTTTATTGTGTGAATACAATGTAGGAAAAATTAATCGAGTTTCACACTCAATCCGAGTCCACGCAATTCATGCAGCAGCACGTTCAACGATTCTGGAATTCCTGGTGTTGGCATTCCATCGCCCTTCACGATAGCCTCGTATGCCTTGCTACGTCCTACAGTATCATCAGACTTAACTGTCAAAATCTCCTGTAATACGTGGCTGGCGCCAAAGGCCTCAAGTGCCCATACCTCCATTTCACCGAAACGTTGTCCACCAAATTGTGCTTTACCACCAAGTGGCTGTTGGGTAATCAATGAATAAGGGCCTATTGAGCGTGAGTGCATTTTGTCTTCAACCATGTGACCGAGCTTCAAGAAGTAAGTAATACCTACGGTAGCTGGTTGGTCAAACTTCTCTCCTGTCTCACCATCGTAGAGGTGAGTAGAGCACAAGTGAGGTAACCCCGCTTTCTCGGTCCATTCAGACAGGTCTTCAAGTTTTGCACCATCGAAAATCGGAGTTGCAAACTTGACGCCCAACTTCAATCCAGCAGCACCAAGAATCGCTTCGAAAATCTGACCGAGGTTCATTCGAGAAGGCACGCCCAATGGGTTGAGAACCAAGTCTACTGGACGACCATCTTCTAAGAATGGCATATCCTCGGCACGTACTATCTTTGATACAATACCCTTGTTTCCATGTCGACCAGCCAATTTATCTCCGACACTAATCTTACGTTTCTTCGCAATATAAACTTTTGCCATTTGCAACACGCCAGAAGGTAGCTCATCTCCAATCGAAATAGCAAACTTACGACGCTTCAGCTCGGCATCTAACATTTTATATTTACGGATATAGTTCATGATTAAAGCTTGAATGAGCTTATTGGTATGCTCATCAACGGTCCAATCATTCGACTGTATGCCATCATACTCTAAGTTTTTCAAAGCAGCAGCGGTGAAGCTACTTCCTTTCGTAATGATTTCAGCACCCGTATAGTCTTTAACTCCTTGTGACTTTTTGTCTTCGGTCAACGTAAGGAGTTTGTCAACCAATATATCTTTCAGGTCATTATTCTTAGCTTCGTACTCTTCATCAATTTTAGCTAAGATAACCTTGTCATGCTTCTTTGATTCTCTTGTTTTAATGGCACGGCTGAAGAGTTTCTTGTCAATAACCACACCACTCAGCGAAGGATTGGCTTTCAAAGAAGAGTCTTTTACATCGCCAGCCTTGTCGCCAAAGATAGCACGTAACAGCTTTTCTTCTGGTGAAGGATCACTCTCTCCCTTTGGAGAAATCTTACCAATCAAAATATCTCCTGGCTCCACCCTTGCGCCAACACGGATGACACCATTTTCGTCCAAATCTTTGGTTGATTCTTCACTGACATTCGGAATATCGCTGGTGAATTCCTCCATACCTCGTTTGGTTTCACGAACATCCAGAGAATATTCATCTACGTGTACAGATGTCAGCACATCGTCACGAACTACCCGTTCAGAAATCACGATAGCATCCTCGTAGTTATATCCTTTCCAGGGCATATAAGCCACCAAAAGATTTCGACCGAGAGCCAGTTCGCCATTTTCCGTAGCATATCCTTCTGTTAAAATATCACCAGCCTTAACGCGTTGACCCTTATTGCAAATAGGACGAAGGTCTATGGTCATATTTTGATTGGTGCGTCGGAACTTTGGAATGCGATATTCTTTCAATGCAGGTTCGAAACTTACAAATTCCTCGTCTTCTGTCCGATCGTAGAGAATACGTATCGTAGTAGCATCCACATATTCCACGACACCATTGCCTTCGGCTGTTATCATCGTACGTGAATCTTCACATACCTGTTTCTCTAAGCCCGTACCAACGATAGGAGCATCGTTATGGAGCAAAGGAACAGCCTGGCGCATCATGTTACATCCCATCAATGCACGGTGTCCATCATCATGCTCTAAGAAAGGAATTAACCCTGCGGATACGGAAGCAATCTGCTGTGGAGAGACGTCTACCAGTGCAACCTGGTCGGGATCTACCACAGGATAATCTGCATCTTGACGACATTTCACGTAATCACGGATAAACGAACCATCTGGACGCAAAGGTGCATTTCCTTGTCCAACAATCAAGTCTTCCTCTTCCTCTGCAGTCATGAAAACGATATGGTCGTTATTCATATCTACCTTGGCATTCTTCACCTTACGATAAGGGGTGACGATAAAGCCAAGATCATTAATCTTTGCATAGATACATAGGGAGGAAATCAAACCAATGTTCGGTCCTTCAGGACTCTCAATTGGGCACAAACGACCATAGTGAGTATAGTGAACGTCACGAACTTCGAAGCCAGCTCGCTCACGAGACAAGCCACCAGGTCCCAATGCAGACAAACGACGTTTGTTAGTTACCTCTGCCAAGGGGTTCGTTTGGTCCATGAACTGTGACAACGGATTGGTTCCAAAGAACGAATTGATTACACTGGTTATGGTTTTGGCATTGATTAAATCAGTAGGTGTAAAGACTTCATTATCGCGAACGTTCATACGCTCACGAATGGTTCTGCTCATACGAGCCAATCCTACAGAGAACTGGTTGGATAGTTGTTCGCCAACGGTGCGCACACGGCGGTTTGACAAGTGGTCAATATCATCAACCGTAGCATTTGAGTTAACTAACTGAATCAAATATTTGATAATCTCGATGATATCATCTTTCGTCAGAACACGGATATCCATATCCGTTTCAAGACCTAATTTCTTATTGATACGATAGCGGCCTACTTCACCTAAATCGTAGCGTTTATCTGAAAAGAAAAGATTGTTAAAGACCTCTCTTGCACTGGCATCATCAGCAGGATCGGCATTGCGAAGCTGGCGATAGATATAATTAACAGCCTCCTTCTCTGAGTTGGAAGGATCTTTCGATAACGTATTGAAAATAATCGCAAACTTGTTAGCCAATTCAGAATCACGGTGTAATAAAATGGTGGATGCACCACTGTCTATAATGTCTGCCACATTATCTTCCGTGATTTCTGTTTCGCGCTCCATGATGACCTCATTTCGCTCAATAGATACAACTTCGCCTGTATCTTCGTCTACGAAGTCTTCATTCCAGCTTTTCAAAACGCGAGCAGCCAAACGGCGACCAATCGAAGCTTTCATGTTCTTCTTATTCACCTTCACCTCCTCGGCAAGGTCGAAAATCTGAAGAATGTCCTTATCTGATTCGTAACCTATGGCACGCAATAAAGTAGTAACGGGCAATTTCTTCTTTCGATCAATGTAAGCATACATCACATTGTTAATGTCTGTAGCAAACTCAATCCAAGAGCCCTTAAATGGAATAATACGAGCAGAATAAAGGGTAGTACCATTGGCATGGACGCCTTGTCCGAAGAAGACACCTGGCGAGCGATGCAATTGAGAAACAACCACACGTTCGGCTCCGTTGATAACAAATGTACCATTGTCCGTCATGTAAGGAATAGTACCAAGGAATACGTCCTGTATAAAGGTACCAAAGTCCTCGTGATCTGGATCTGTACAATAAAGCTTCATCTTGGCCTTCAAGGGTACACTATAGGTCAACCCACGCTCTAAACACTCATCAATAGAATAACGGGGCGGATCTATAAAATAATCCAAGAACTCAAGAACGAAGTTATTTCTTGTATCGGTAATAGGGAAGTTCTCTGAGAACACCTTATATAGACCGTCATTCTTGCGTTCCTCAGGAGGAGTTTCCAACTGTAAGAAATCCTTGAAGGACTTTAACTGCACATCGAGAAAATCCGGATAAGGTACCGGATTATGCACGCTTGCAAAATTTATTCTGTTATCAACACTTTTTGTAGCCATAAATAAAATCAGTGGGAGTAGTCTCCCCTTTGCTCGTTAACAATTTGTTGTCTTAAGACACAAAAAGGTCAGGATTCGCCTACTGGACAAATCCTAACCGTAATCATAATAAGTGGGTTTAGGAGATGCGACTATTCACACTGTCGCATCTCCTAAAAGAGAGATTTACTTCAATTCAATCTTAGCACCAGCCTCTTCGATGGCCTTCTTCAAGTTCTCAGCTTCTTCCTTAGACAAGCCTTCCTTGATGGTTGCAGGAGCACCGTCAACAAGATCTTTAGCTTCCTTCAAGCCAAGACCACAAGCTTCTTTTACAGCCTTAACAACCTGAAGCTTGGTAGCTCCAACTTCGGTCAATACAACGTCAAAAGACGTCTTCTCTTCAGCTGCACCAGCTGCACCACCAGCAGCAGGACCAGCAGCTACAGCAACAGCTGCTGCAGCAGGCTCAATACCATACTCGTCCTTGAGGACTGTTGCCAACTCGTTTACTTCTTTAACTGTCAAATTTACTAATTCTTCAGCAATAGCTTTAATATCTGCCATTTTATTCTAAATTTAATTTATTTTTAATTCGTTATTTGATTTGACTTTTGGTAGATGACTCTACACATCAGTAGGAAGAGTCAACGGAATAATTTATTCTGGACGTTCTCCCAATGTTTGGAGTACACCATGAATGGTATTACCACCAGATTGAAGTGCAGAAACAACATTCTTTGCGGGTGATTGCAGCAATGCAACAATCTCTGCGATAACTTCGTTCTTGCTCTTCAATGCGGCCAACTCTGCCAGCTTATCAGCACCAATATAAACGCTTTCCTCAGCATAAGCTGCCTTCAGTGCAGGAAAATCTTGCTTATCATATTCCTTCAGCAGCTTGGCAGGTACGTTTGCTGTCTGTGCAAACATCACAGCAGTGCTTCCCACTAAGCAGTCATATAAAGGTTCGAAATCAACATCAGATGCGTCAAGAGCTTTGCGAAGAAGTGTATTTTTAACTACAACCATCTTCACTTCATTCTTGAAACACTTCCGACGTAGCTGAGAGGTAGCCTCTGCATTCAACCCAGTAACATCTACTAAGTAAAAATGAGGATACTCCTTCAGTTTCTCGCCTAATTCTACAATGATAGTATCTTTTATTTCTTTCTTCATTTTACAAAACTTTTAGAGTTATTCAACTGATTTAGGATCAATCTTGATACCCTTACTCATAGTGCTTGAAATAAAGATACTCTTGAGATATGTACCTTTAGCAGCAGTTGGTTTTAACTTGATAACAGTAGAGATAAACTCTTTTGCGTTATCACAAATCTGCTCAGGAGTCATGCTGATTTTGCCGATAGAGGTATGAATAATACCAGACTTATCAACCTTAAAATCAATTTTACCTGATTTGATTTCTTTCACTGCCTTAGCAACATCCATCGTCACCGTTCCACTCTTAGGGTTAGGCATCAAACCACGTGGTCCAAGTACACGACCTAAAGGACCAACTTTACCCATACAAGATGGCATCGTAATAATCACGTCTATATCTGTCCATCCACCTTTGATCTTTTCGATGTATTCGTCAAGACCAACGTAGTCAGCGCCAGCTTCTTTCGCAGCAGCCTCTTGGTCAGGAGTACAGAGACATAGCACACGAGTAACTTTACCAGTTCCATGAGGAAGTGTAACGACACCTCTCACCATCTGGTTCGCTTTTCGTGGGTCTACGCCTAAGCGCATATCAATATCAAGAGAGGCATCAAACTTGGTGGTAGTAATATCCTTCACCAATTCTGAAGCTTCTTTTAATGTGTATGCCTTCCCTGCTTCAACCTTATCAGCTACTGATTTCTGATTTTTTGTCAGTTTACTCATTTTTTAATTGAAGTTTAAATTTATTTTCCAGGGAAGTCCCCTTTTACTGTGATACCCATACTGCGAGCAGTACCTGCCACAAGTTTCATAGCGCTCTCAACTGTAAAACAGTTCAAATCAGTCATTTTATCTTCAGCGATAGCGCGTACTTGATCCCAAGTAACGCTCGCCACCTTTTGACGATTTGGCTGTGCAGAAGCGGTTTTCACCTTTGCAGCCTCCTTCAACTGAACAGCTGCAGGAGGAGTTTTGAGAACAAAGCTAAATGACTTGTCAGTATAGTAAGTGATAACAACAGGAATAATCTTCCCTGCTTTATCCTGGGTTCTGGCATTGAACTCTTTGCAAAATCCCATGATATTAATACCCTTAGAACCCAAAGCAGGTCCTACTGGTGGAGAAGGATTCGCAGCACCACCTTTAATCTGTAATTTGATTAATCCAGCTACTTCTTTTGCCATTTTTTGTTAATATTAAAATTGAAAAATATAAAAAAGAAAGTCTAACCCCGTAACAAAGTCGTTAAACCTCTTTTTGCACTTGCATAAAACTTAACTCCAATGGAGTCTTTCGACCAAATATCTTTACCATGACTTTCAGTTTATGCTTTTCGACATTCACCTCTTCGATGACGCCACTAAAGCCACTAAAAGGACCGTCGGTAACGGTGACAACCTCATCGACCTCATAAGGAACTTCTACATCGTTCGTTATCTCTGTCTCTTCGACATCACCAAGCATTCGATTGATTTCGGACTGAGGAACAGGGGACGGATTATCCAAACCACCTAAGAATCCTAAGCAATTGGGCATAAAGCGCAAGGTATGCGCAACATCGCCAACCAGGGAAGCCTCTACAAAGATATAGCCAGGGAGACTTATTTTCGCCTTTTCTACTCTTTTGCCGTTACGCAAAGTGGCATGTTTCTCCATTGGAATCAATATTTGAGAGACATGCTGTTGTAGCAACGTGTTGTGTTTCATTTCAGCCTCGATGTATTCTTTCAGCTTAGCTTCTTTTCCACTGACAGCACGCAGTACATACCAATTCATTTTTGTATCAGCCATTTCTTAACGATTTAACCTGGATAAACAATGCCCATTAGATGCTGGAAGCACCAGTCCATACAGAACACCACCAATGCAATGACAAGGGAAGCAGATAATACAACCACTGCACTGTGCGTTAGTTCTCGACTCGTTGGCCAAGTTGTTTTATGCGCAAGTTCATCATAACATGCCTTGCAATAATTTACGATCTTCTTAAACATATTATCATTTATTTTGCACGGGTTGAAAGACTCGAACTCTCGACACCTGGTTTTGGAGACCAGTGCTCTACCAACTGAGCTAAACCCGTAAAAGAAGTTCCCGCAACCGCTATTACGGGAACTGTTATGAAAAGGGAATGAATCATCAAACGGTTCAATCCCGTATCTTCAATTACTGAACGTCGTCCAAAATCTTTGTAATCTGACCAGAACCTACGGTACGACCACCTTCACGAATAGCGAAACGAAGACCTTCATTCAAAGCAACCTTGTAAATCAGTTTAACTTCGATTTCTACGTTATCGCCAGGCATAACCATTTCTACACCCTCTGGCAAAGTGATTTCACCCGTACAGTCCATGGTACGAAGATAGAACTGAGGACGATATTTATTTCCGAATGGAGTGTGACGTCCACCTTCTTCTTTCTTCAATACATAGATAGAAGCCTTGAAGTGATCGTGAGGAGTAATCGCTCCTGGGTGTACAACAACCATACCACGTTTAACTTCATCCTTGTCAATACCACGAAGCAACAAACCTACGTTGTCACCAGCTTCACCTTCAGAAAGGATCTTGCGGAACATCTCAACTCCTGTAACAACAGACTTCTTGTCTTCACCAAGACCGAGCAACTGGATTTCGTCACCAACCTTTACTTTACCTGTCTCAATACGACCTGTTACAACAGTACCACGACCTGTGATAGAGAACACGTCCTCAACAGGCATCAAGAATGGTTTGTCCAAATCACGCTCAGGCTCTTGAATCCATTCATCAACGGTATCCATCAGAGTCATCACGCTGTCAACCCACTTATCTACGCCGTTCAAAGCACCCAGTGCAGAACCACGTACAATAGGAGTATCCTCTTCGAAATCATACTGCTCAAGAAGTTCATGGAGCTCCATTTCTACAAGTTCCATCATCTCCTCATCGTCTACCAAGTCACACTTGTTCAAGAAAACAACCAAACGAGGAACGTTTACCTGACGAGCCAAAAGCACGTGTTCACGTGTCTGAGGCATAGGACCGTCTGTAGCAGCTACTACCAAGATAGAACCGTCCATCTGTGCAGCACCAGTAACCATGTTCTTTACATAGTCGGCGTGTCCAGGGCAGTCTACGTGTGCATAGTGACGCTTTGCTGTTTCATACTCAATATGTGAAGAGTTAATGGTAATACCACGCTCTTTCTCCTCAGGAGCGTTATCAATCTGATCGAATGAACTTACACTTTCACTACCAAAGCCCTTATCGTGAAGAGTCTTAGAAATGGCAGCAGTCAAAGTAGTCTTTCCGTGGTCTACGTGACCAATTGTACCAATATTAACGTGCGGTTTGGTACGTACGAATTCTTCTTTAGCCATAGCTTTACTTTTTTTATTTATATAAATGAATTATCTTGTTATATCTGTTTTTCTACAAAGGATCTATAAAATAGAACCGAAGTAGAGCTGTAACTGAGAGTTGAACTCAGGACCTCTTCCTTACCAAGGAAGTGCTCTACCACTGAGCTATTACAGCAGTGAGAGCGGAAAACGGGACTCAAACCCGCGACCCCCAGCTTGGAAGGCTAGTGCTCTATCAACTGAGCTATTTCCGCAAAAACTTCTACTGGAGTGGGTAGTGATGGATTCGAACCACCGAAGTCGAAAGACAGCAGATTTACAGTCTGCCCCATTTGGCCACTCTGGTAACTACCCTTTGTTTTTACGAACTTGTCTCTTTTTAGCTGGAGAGCCTCTTGTCGGATTCGAACCAACGACCCCGAGATTACAAATCACGTGCTCTGGCCAACTGAGCTAAAGAGGCAAATCTATGCAGCCGTTTGGCTGAAGCTTTTAAGACGTGTCGTAAAACGGCTGCAAAGATAGGGATATTTTTTAAACCGCCAAAACTTTTTCTATTTTTTTTTAGAACGAGCGAGATTTTTCTTTGAATTTTTGGATTTTAACCCGCATTGCATCAACACAGAGGTCAATCCCCTCTTCGAATGTGTCGCAGGTTTTATCCACAAACAAGGTGGCTCCTGGCACTACCACGGTAAGGCTTGTTTCCTTATTCATTGCCGTGGCTGGCTTGATGACCTTGAGCTGTACCTCTACTCTCTGAATGTCTTCTAAAGATTTTTCTAACTTGCCTACTTTTTTCTCTACGAAGGCCTCTAATTTCTCGGTTGCATCAAAGCGAATTGATTGAATTTTTATTTCCATAATTACCTCCAAGTTTTAAAGGTTAAGCTCGGGGATGAGCTTTCATATAAACACGCTTCAACTGCTCGAAAGTTGTATGGGTATACACTTCCGTCGTTGTGAGACTTTGGTGTCCCAGCAGTTGTTGCACACTCTCCAATCCTGCTCCGTGGTTCATCATCGCTGTAGCAAAGGTGTGTCTCAACACATGGGGTGTACGCTTTTTTAAAGTGGTTACAGTAGACAGACATTTACTCACTGCATAACGCACCTGATTATGTGTCAAACGATGCCCATCTGTATCCACAAAGAAAGCCGTCGATTGTCGTTTCACTTGTTCATCGCGAATCGAAATATAGTGCTGCAGCGACTCCTTTAATTCCGCACCAAACGGTATGTAGCGTTCTTTATTTCGTTTCCCTAAGACCTTCAGACTCTGATGAGTGAAATCAATAGACGCATCATCCAGCCCTATCAACTCTGCCAAACGCATGCCAGTGCAGTAAAAGGTTTCTACCAATGTGTGTGCCAATACATCTTTATATTGAGTTCCTTCCAGTTTGAAGTCTAAAAGAGCATCCATCTCGGATTCTTTGACGAACTGGGGCAAAGGCTTTTTTTTCTTAGGACCCACTATTGCATTTGTAGGATCTTTATCGACGAGACCTCGAGTTAAGGCAAAACGATAAAAGGAACGCAAAGCACTCAATCTCCTATTGATTGACGTAGCATTGTTTCCTCTATCCATCATACTCTCCATCCAGTCACGGATGATGTTCGAGTCTATCGACTCCCAAGAGAGTTGGGGTTCCAAAAGACGAAAGAACTCTTCAAAGGCCATAAGGTCTTTTCCGTAATTCTTCACGGTTAGCGCGGAGCGATTTTTCTCAAATCGCAGGTAGTCCAAGAATTCTTTTATCATCGTCATCACTTGCTTACACCACGGAGGTAAAATCATTGATTATCCAGGACGTAAACACATTCATGATGCTCAACTATCCGTTAAATCAATTGTTATACGCAACGAATATACGGAAAATAATTGAAACTACCAAAAGAATCTGAAGTTTTTATTCTTCAGCGTCGCGCAATTTTTGTACGTAGATGGCACGCTCCATCTTCAAGCGCCTCAATACAGAAGGCTTGTCGTATTGCTGACGTGCGCGTAACTCTTTAATAACACCTGTCTTATCGAACTTTCTTTTAAAACGCTTCAAAGCTCTTTCGATATTCTCACCATCTTTTACGGGTACAATAATCATGCTTTTGTTTTTAATATTTAATGTTATAGTTAATTCATTTTTACATCTCGTTACGAAATGCGGCTGCAAAATTACGACTTATTTGTGAAACGTACAAGTTTTTAGCGCACATTTTACTTTTACAAGAATGGCTCTTTGGTTTAATAAAAGTTGTTTATTGTAAAAAACAAACTTATCCTGCTCATTTATAGGACGTTCCCACAAGTCTATCCCCTTCTTAAATGGCTTGCGTAGCCTTTCGCAGCCAATCATTTTCCTTATCCGAGAGATGGGGTGACAAACGTTGGAATACTTGTTCGTGATACGCATTAAGCCAGTTCCGCTCCTCAGGCAACAACATCTCTATAATAATAGGTGTGGTGTCAATGGGAGCAAGCGTTAAAGATTCGAATTGCAGAAACTCACCGAAAGCGGTTTTCATATAAGGTGTGATGAGCAATGTGTTCTCGATGCGCACGCCAAACTTGCCTTCCAAATACAGCCCAGGTTCGTCTGTGACAGTCATGCCTGCACGCAAGGGAGCTGGCTTGTATTCCATTCGAATTTGATGAGGTCCTTCATGCACATTAAGATAACTCCCCACGCCATGCCCTGTGCCGTGCATAAAGTTCATCCCTTCACGCCACATGGCTTGCCGAGCCAGCGCATCTAACTGTGTGCCACTGGCACCTGCAGGAAACTTGCACAGTTCTAACTGGATATGTCCTTTGAGTACCAATGTGTATACACGTCGTTGCTCTTCGGTGAGCGGTCCCAAAGCAATAGTCCGCGTAATGTCGGTGGTACCGTCAAGATATTGCGCTCCACTGTCTATCAGCACTAACCCTTTGGGTTGTACAGGAATGTCGGTCTCTGGCGTGGCTTCATAATGCACAATGGCTCCATGCGCCTCGTAGCCTACAATGGTATCAAAGGAGAGTCCACGATACAAATCCTGCTCGGCACGTAAAGCGGTCAACTTCTCATCTAACGAAATCTCTGTCTGTCCACCAGCCTCAACCGCTGGCTTAAGCCACTGTAAGAATTTGACCATGGCGATGCCATCACGCTCCATCGCTGCCTTAAAGCCAGCAATTTCTGCTTTATTCTTCACGGCTTTCATGGCAGGAACGGGTGAGGGAGCTGTGATTACGTGTTGTTTTTGAAACACCGAGAAAATGTGTGCATTCAATTGTTCCGCATCTAACAATATTGTATAATCGGGATAATGCCTACCCGCCTGCGTAACCTCATCATACGAACGAGTGGAAACACCTTCAGCTTTCAAGTAAGACTGTACTTCCTCTGTCAACTTTTCTGGGTCGATATACAACACGGCTGCATGCGTAGATATCAGGAGATAAGCTACGAATACAGGATTGCAGTGTACATCGGTGCCACGCAAATTGAGCGTCCATGCAATATCATCAAGTGCTGAAAGCATGGTACCGTCCACATGTTGCAGACGTAAGGCTTTTCTGATACGTGTCAATTTACTGCTTGTGGATTCACCTGCATATTGCAAGGGATGTATCTCCACCTTGTTTTTGGGTATCGCAGGTCGGTCATTCCAAATCTGGGCAAGTGGGTCAAAGTTTGTTCTGAGGGTGGTGCCGCCTTCTTTTCGTAAATCGTTAACCATTTGTTGTACAAAGGCTTTAGTGTTTACGAAGCCGTCCATCCCTACTTCGGCAAAGTCTGTTTGCTGCAGTTCTTGTCCAATCCATTGAGCTATCGAAGGCGTATCTGGCAATCCTATCCGCATGAGTTGATATTCGGTATGCTGCAATTGCGCTACAGCCGCAATGAAATAACGTGAATCAGTCCATAAGGCAGCACTGGTTTGGGTGACCACAGCCACACCTGCCGAACCATCAAATCCAGAAATCCATTCACGGCCTTTCCAATGGTCGGGTACATATTCACTATTGTGTGCATCGGTACTGGGAAAAATAAATGCACCTAAACGCTCACGTTTCATTACTTCGCGCAACCTACTTAATCGCTCTGCTATTTCTGTCTTCATTGCCATCCATTTTAATGTAATACAAATATAGATAAAAATTCCGAATTATAAGCTCATGACTAAAAAAAGTTATTCTTCAGAGAGCGTAATGTCCTTCTATGTGCATTCAAGGTTTAATAACAATTAAAAAATAGAAAGATAAGGCTCGTATTTATTTAGATTTTAGTAACTTTGTAGTCAGAGGATAAGCAATGGATTTTCATAACATTTTTAATATATTATAAAATTATGGCATTTTTGACAAACGAAAAATTAACCATCGTCGGCGCAGCCGGGATGATTGGTTCTAACATGGTTCAAACCGCCCTCAGTATGGGGCTTACAAACAACATTTGTCTCTACGACGTATTCTCTCCAGAAGGTGTTGCAGAGGAAATGCGCCAAAGTGGTTTCGATGCAGTAAACATCGTTGCTACAACAGACGTGAAAGAGGCTTTCACCGATGCTAAATACATTATCTCTTCTGGTGGTGCTCCTCGCAAGGCTGGCATGACTCGCGAAGACTTATTGAAAGGCAACTGCGAAATTGCAGAAGGTCTTGGCAAGGATATTAAGAAATATTGCCCTGACGTAAAGCATGTAGTGATAATCTTTAACCCTGCCGACTTGACAGGTTTGGTAACATTATTGTACTCTGGCTTGAAACCATCACAGGTAACAACCTTGGCAGCACTCGACTCTACTCGTTTGCAGAGTGCACTGGCTAAGAAGTTCAACGTCATGCAGACTGAGGTAAAGGGTGCTGCTACTTACGGTGGACACGGTGAGCAAATGGCAGTATTTGGTAGCCACGTCACCATTTCTGGCAAACCATTGACCGAAATCATCGGTACTCCAGAATTCTCTAACGAAGAGTGGGAACAGATGAAGAAAGATGTTACCAAGGGCGGTGCAAAGATTATTGAGCTTCGCGGACGTTCTTCGTTCCAAAGCCCTGCTTACCTCTCTGTTGAGATGATTCGCTCGGTCATGGGTGGCGAACCATTCCGTTTCCCTGTAGGAACATACGTAAGCACCGACAAGTACAACCACATCATGATGGCTATGAAGACGACGCTCGACAAGACTGGCGCACACTACGAAGTACCACAAGGAACCAACGAGGAGAACGCTAAGCTGGATGCAAGCTACGAACATCTTTGCAAGATGCGCGACGAGTTAGTTACTTTGAACATCGTTCCAGAAATCTCTGAATGGTCAAAGATTAATCCTAATCTCTAAGGATTCCTTTGCGGTTGAGATTTCTCAACTTGAAGATATAAAAGGATGTAGCCCTCTTGGAACTACATCCTTTTTTAGGCTGGTTCTATAAATTACCACCGCACACAGTCATCAAATGTTTATGAAATACGTTTTGTTATCTTTTGGCTTCTTTTTGGTTCAAAATGTAAGTTCGTTCAGTCGTGTAGCTCGCTACACTCCTTCACTCTCTTGCATTTTGACCTCAAAAATAAGCTCAAAATCTAACAAAGCTAATTTATAGAACCCGCCTTTATAATTTTTCATTTGCCTGCCATAAAACAAAAAGAAAGGAAGTACTAAAACAATGAGACTCATTAAAAATAAAGAATTTGGAGGAGAGCGTCCGCTTTTCGGTATTCACGATGTACGATTGGAAAACGTAAATATCACCGAAGGCGAATCGGGCATCAAGAAATGTCATCATATCGAAGCCGACCACTGCCATTTCATGGGCAAATATCCTTGGTGGCACGTAGACCATTCGCTCATTACCAACTGCTATTTTGAAGTTGGGGCGCGATCGGCAATCTGGTATTCAGACAACATGGAAATGAGAGATACCATCATCGATTCACCGAAGCTATTTCGCGAGATGAATAATCTGAAGCTCACCAATGTGGTGATTAACGATGCAGATGAAACGTTCTGGAAAGTGAACGGACTTACCTTACGAAACGTAACACTGCACGAGGGAACTTACCCCGTGATGTTCTGTAAAGATGTTGACGTCGATGGCTGGGAGAGTGATAGCAAATATGTTTTCCAATATGTGAAGAATGCCGTGATTCGCAATGCGAAGATAACAACTAAAGACTCATTCTGGGAAACAGAAAACGTAACTATCTACGACTCCGAATTGAACGGCGAATACTTAGGGTGGCACTCGAAGAACCTCAAGCTCGTAAATTGTCACATCACAGGCGAACAACCGCTCTGCTATTGTCAGAACCTAATTCTTGAAAACTGCACCTTTGGCGAAGACTGCGATAGAATGTTCGAAGAATCTACCGTGCAGGCTGACATCCGAGGTGCTGTCACAAACATTAAAAATCCTACCTCTGGCAAGATTGTTGCAGATGCTATCGGCTCGGTAACCATTGATGAAAACGTCTTACAGCCAAACAACTGTGAAATCATCATTAGAAAATAATCTTAAAAACGATACACTATGAAATACGATTTTGATAAAATCATCCCACGTCGAGGCACCAATTCGGTGAAGTGGGACGTTGCAAAAGAAGATGGAGTCATCCCCATGTGGGTGGCTGACATGGACTTTCAGGCTGCCCCCTGCATACGTCAGGCACTGAAGGAAAGAATGGATCACGGTGTCTTTGGATATACCTTGGTACCCAACAGCTATTATGAAAGCATCACCTCATGGTTTGACAGGCGCCACCAGTGGAAGATTGACCGCAACTGGATACTCTATACATCTGGCGTGGTGCCAGCCATTTCTGCCATTATCAAGGCACTAACGGAGCCCGGTGACAAGGTGCTGGTGCAGACTCCAGTCTACAATTGCTTCTTCTCTTCCATCCGCAACAATGGCTGTACCACCGCCGAAAATGCACTGGTACGCAAAGGCAACTCGTATGAAATCGACTTTGACGACTTCGAGAGACAGGCTGCAGACGAGAAAACAAAAGTATTCTTGCTCTGCAACCCCCACAATCCTGCTGGACGTGTATGGACACCTGACGAACTCAGCCGCATGAACGATATTTGCCTAAAACATGGTGTGAGGGTAATCGCCGACGAAATCCATTGTGAACTGGTTATGCCTGGATACAAATTCACGCCGTTTGCAGCCGTGTCGAAAGCCTGCCAAGACAATTGTATCACCACCAACTCACCCACAAAGTCGTTTAACATCGCAGGACTACAAATCGCCAATATCATTACCAATAATGACACCATTAAGCGAAAAATTGATCGTGCCATTAACATTAATGAGGTGTGCGATGTCAATCCTTTTGGTGTCATTGCACTTCAAGCTGCTTATAATGAAGGGGAGTCATGGATAGACCAGCTCAATCTGTATTTGTGGGAGAACTACAAGGTACTCAAAGACTTCTTTCAAGAACATTTACCCAAGTTGAAAGTATTGAAATTAGAAGGTACATACCTTGTTTGGGTAGACATCAGTGCCACAGGTTTGAAAGCTGATGAGCTTACTAACGAGCTGTTACAACAAGGGAAGGTCATGGTGAACAGTGGAACGTTGTATGGAAAGACGACGGGTGAAGATTATCTACGGCTCAACATCGCCATGCCTCGAAGCCTCATGTTGGAAGCACTACAACGCATCGCACAAGTTTTGCAGCCAAAGCTTTGAGCCTGTACACTGACCATATCTAAAAGAACAAATGAAAACAATCTTTCTGTCACTTGACTGAAAGAAAAGTATTGAAAGAGGGATGTCGCACTTCACGACATCCCTCTTTTTAAGTTTTTGTGTTAACTGGCTTATTGCGTGCAGCTAACACCGCTATAACAATAGTGTTTAGAAGAGATAGGTAAGACCTATTCGCCACGAGTTAGCACGTGTCTTATGATTCTCTACACTCTCTTTCACATTCTTGAAAGTGATGTCACCTGTCTTACCAACGCCCACATTATAGTTGGCTGTAACCTGAAAATGCGTAGCAAATGTAACACCAAGACCGGCATTCACGCTGAAGTTCGATGAGTTCAACGACCACTCTGCTGCTTGATCAGGGAGATCAGAAATTTCTTTTACTTTGTCACCTATATTAAAACCAACCTGAGGACCGCCAAAAACAAATATATTTGCCACATCGCTCAGTCCGATGCTGTATCTTACATTCACTGGAACAATCAGTGATTGTTGTTTCAGTACGGTATTGAATGTGGTGGTGTTGACACCTTCTACCTTGGTTTCTTCACGATTGTACAAAGCGGATAAATCCATTCCCAATCCTGTGAGCGGCAATGAGAACTTCACCGTCGGACCAATAAAGAATCCTGCACGATTAGAAGTGTTAAATAGGTTTTTATCCAAAGACATTTCGCTCAAGTTAAAACCACCCTGCACACCAAATTTTAATTGTGCGCTGGTAGGCAACACTGCGATCATAGTTAATACTGTGATAAGAGATAAAATTCTTTTTTTCATCATGTTTTAGTTTAGTTGAATAATGTGAATATTAAATGTTATATTTTAATGACGCTGACGACGAACGGTCACTCGAGCAGCAGAACTGTTTGAAGACGAGCTTTTTCGGCTTCGATTCGACTTAACTGTGGCCTTTGCATCTCGAGGTGAACGACTGCGTCGAACGCGTTTTGACTTACTGTCTTTCGGATTCAGCTTCGCAATGCTGTCCAGAGAATCTTTGCGAGCGGCATTGCCCCACATATTTTTTTCAAATGCCTGTATCTCTTTTTCTATTTTCTGCTGTTCACGGTTCATTGCTGAATCGGTGGGACAATATTGAGCCAAGGTTTGTCCCAACATATTGTTGGTTTTATAAATCTTTCCCTGATACTTGTTCTTCGTAAAAAAATCGTCGATACTCATGATGGCAGCATTGTTGAGATTGCTGGTCATAATCGTCTGCTTCGACAGGAAAGGAGCCAAATCATCATATTTCACCCAGAACAGCGGATAAGAAGTCGTGCCATCGCCAAAGTCATCCACACGTTTCAAGATGGGGCACAAGGCTAACACCTTGGTGTGAAAAGTAGCAGTAGCTTGGTCGTAATAGGCACTTTCTTTCAGATAGTATGCAGTGACCTCGCGCGATGGGATATCACTGTCATCAATACGGATACCACGATCTGTCCGCTCGTAAAAGACATGATAATTGTCTAAAAATGCCAAAGGCTTGACACGAGCGGAGTCTTCAAACGACTCGTTCCCATCCAATCGGTATTCGTAGGCTCTAATATTGCCAGTCATCATCAACTTGAAAATGTAGCAAAACAGGTTCATCTGCGTGCCCATCGGCTCTACGGGATAATATAATCCTGCATTTGCATCCTTTGTTAAATCGATTTCGCGATAGATGTCTCGACGCCACACCACATCTTCCGACATCTTTGGAGCTGTTGGAAAGGAGAGTTGCGCCCGTGTACTGATCGTTTGCGAATTGTTACGTTGGGCACGCTGTTGTTCGGCGCGCCGTGCTGGCGGTTGTGCAATAGCTAACTGTATCGCACAGAAGATGATGCCTATCAATAAAATTGTTTTCTTCATCGTGATATAATTGTATGGCGGAGTTTTCTCAGTCCACCTTTTATTTAACGATAATTTCCATCGATGCTGGTAACTTGCGTGTCAACCCATCGGGACCCACGGCTGTAACGCGCGAGATGTAGAATCGCTTGTTGCGTGACAACTGTCGGAAAGCATTACGTTGACGGTCGGAGAAGCGTGCGCCATTCGATGCCATGGGTACGGCATTTCCCATATTGTCGAAGAACACCGTCTCAAAATTAACCACCTTGAACTGAATATCCAGCAAGCCGTCGTCGATAGCCGCCTGTATGCCTGTCGCACCCATCAAGGAAGCTTTGGACAGTCCACCTCCCTTGAAGCGATCGGTGCCCAAAGCAATATAGGCAATAGGATCTGGCAATTTTCGCACATGGAAAGTGTATTTTCCAACGGGTCTTGCACCTCCACCCTGATTCGACACCACTTGAATGGTGACATCCTTACCCACCGTGGTTGGACGTGCGATATATCTGCCTGCTGCGACCATGCGGAAGCCTCCACCTGTCATTGATGCGGAGACAGCAGTAAGCGGCACACCAGGAATACTGATGCTGATAGGGTTGTCGTAACCCGCATACAGCACATTCATCAGGTCAGCAGATACCGTAGCACTCGGTGCCACTACTGCATATTTCTGGGAGAAGTTGCGTCGTATGGTTTCACCACTCCCATTCGTCATAGTGATATAGCCTTGGAAAGAATGCTCGCCCACACCTCCTGTGGTAAATTGATAGGTGTTATTGTGCAAATTTATTTTGCGTCCACCGATGTAAATATCGGGTTGACGAGTGGTATCAACGGCAGCCATGACTATCTGTGCCGAGAAGCGATCGCCACTAACAACGGTTTTAGATTCGGGTATCACAAAGGCTTCCAACTTATTGACACGAATATCCTTCAAGTCTACATTGGCTACCAACGTATGTAACACTTCGCCTTCGGCATAACGGATATCACTTTGCAATTTGGACAAGAGTGTGACAGCGGCAGACACGGGCATGTTCTCAAACATATACTCCTGCCAATTTTTGCCCATGGCTTGGGCTCGCTTCGACCGTTTTGTCGTGAGATTGCTGGCAATCATTTGTCGCTGGTGTTCATCGGGTATCATTTTCAAGATTTGTTCACGATACCGATTCACACGGTCGTATAACATCTTTCCTTTGCCTACTCCAGGCGCCAGCATCACATGTGAAGCGGCTTCAAGGTCGTCCTTGTGTTCAATATTATAAATATCTCCATGAGGACCATCCGCCTCACGTACAATCTCTTCCTTGAGTTCTTGTACAAAGTAGTACAACGAATCACTCATGCGCTTTACTTGCGTAGCCTTATCAAACCATGCCTGCACCTTGGCGGGATTGGCTTTGACTTGATCGGAAAGTCGACGATAGATAGACCTATTCTCTCGTGAAGAGTTGGCGGTAGTGCGATTCAAGCTCTCCTCTACTACCGCAAAGCCTTCTAACACCTCGGTAGATACGTTCAGTGCCAACATCGCCATCAGCACGACATACATCAAGTTAATCATGCGTTGGCGCGGAGATACAGGTCTTTTCTTTATTGCCATTGTGAGTTGATGAGTTGATGAGTTCCTGAGTTTATAAGTTGATGAGTTCGGATGTTGATAGTTGTTTATTCTTGCGAAGGGTCTAACCCCGGATTGGCAGCACGCATATTGACAGTCATCGCCTCTATCATACGGGCATAAATCTTGTTAAGCTGCTCTATTTGTTGAGCCATCTTGCGAGTTTGGTCGTTGATTTGATCTATCGTACCAATCTGCTGACTGGCACCTTTCAGCTGCATCTCGTAAACCTTACAAATTCCTGTTAAGGTGCGATTTAGATTTTCCATTTCCTCACTGTCGCGCGTCAACCTTACACTTTGTTCGGAGACCTTCCCCAAAGTCTCTGTCAGATTCTTCAATTCGGTGACATACTTGCTTTGCGCCTCTATCAACTCAGGTGAACTTTGCTGCTGTGCTTGTACCCACTGTGAGGAGGCACCCGCCGTCTCACTGTCATCACTAACAGGTATATCCGTACCTGTAGCTGCGGCAACAGGTGGAGGGACGACTACAGAACCTGCCGTTGGATGTCCCTGTCCGCCATAAGAAGAGGTGTGGAGGGCTTCCGCTGGCATAGGCTGGGCTGCAGACGACTCTTCCAATGGAGAATTGTAAACGACCTTACCTGTTTCCAAATACTCCTCCGTGATTCTTGTAGGGAGCTCGCGTCCGTCGGCTGTCTTGTCAAATGGGCGGTCAAAAGCAGAGAGGAAGAATACCACCACCTCTGTTCCCATACCGATAAACAACATGAGGTTTCCACCTTTTAAGTGCGTCAACTTAAACAGCGCACCTAAAATAACCAACGATGCACCCCAACTGTATGCATAGTTCAAGAACGTTTGCCCTGGAACACTGTCCATCCATTTCTGCAAACGATAGATGATATTGTACTTACTATATCCTGCCATTATTTTCTACCTTTCTTCTGTTTTGTGCTTGTTGTATTCGCCAGACTGCGTACGCATCTGAAACCGATATATGAACGAGGTTGATTTTGATATTCCCAGGTACGCCAGGCACTTCGAATATACGATTCTGGATCTTTCCATGACCCGCCACGCACACTCTTCTTTTTCAATTTATAGGGATCTTCCAACGCTGCCTTATAATCCAACTGCGGATTCAAATCGTTCATCGCATCAACTCCCGCTTCGGTATAAATAGTGCTGGTCCACTCTGCCACATTTCCTGCCATGTCATACAGCCCATTCGAGTTGGCTCCATAGATACCTACTTTGCTGGTTATCAGGTTACCATCCTTGGTATAATTACCCCGATCGGGCTTGAAGTTCGCAAAGAAACAACCCTCGCCAGACATCACAGCCTTGTTGTCCCAAGGAAATTCATTTCCTTCTTTTCCTCTGGCTGCATATTCCCATTCTGCCTCGGTGGGGAGACGATAACGCTGTATGTAACGTGCCTCAGCTCCTAAACCTTTCAAAAGGTAGTCGGTACGCCAAGCACAAAAGGCATTGGCTTGCTCCCACGTCACCCCCACAACGGGATAATCGTTATAGGCTGGGTTACTGAAATAATTGCGAAGATAGGTTTCGTTATCCGAGTTTTGAAAATCATTGACCCAACAGGTGGTATCTGGATATACGTTGACGATGTAGGTGTTCAAAAAGTCCCATGGACCCGAACGTGGACGGTTGATGGTTTCGCTCACAATACGCCCAGTATCGTCGATATAGGCGGTATCTTTTGAAATCATGACCACCTCATTAGGGTCTACTGTTTGGTCGGTATTCAGATTACGCTCATCGGGTATCATGCGGTTTCTCCGCAGTGCTGCCGTGGTGTAATCATAAATTTCATATCGATAATTGAGCTGACGATAATCCAATAGTTTTTCGCCCGTCACTGGATTGGTGACATACATACTCTCCACAGCTCGTTGCTCGTCTTCGTTCATTCGACGTGGGAGCGGTTTCTTCCAATTGATATGCGGTGGCACTGGGTCACCGTTCTTATCTTCTGTGATGAGATAAGTCTCGTCTCCCGCATAGGCAGGATCTGCAAGACGTGTCCGCAAGATGCTGTCTCGAACCCAAGCAACAAATTGCTTATACTTTGAATTGGTGACTTCGGTTTCGTCCATCCAAAAGCCATCCACAGAGATATCCTTTTGCGTCATCTCTTTTCCCCATAGACTATCTTGCTTCTCCAGTCCCATTTTGAGGTAACCACGATCGATGCGCGTCATGCCATAAGGAGTAGGCTCACTGAAAGCTTTTCCTCCCACACCTACTACTTCTCCTCCTCGTCCTACCGAAGAGGCTGACCTGCCACCAAAGCAGCCTGTCAGAATCATGAGGCTCACCATGCCCATTACCATACTTATCTTTGTCTTCATATCTGTGACATTCATTTTTCGACGTAACATTTATAGAAGTCTGACACTCTTATGTTTATTCCTTCCTTTCTTCGCCAAATTCACATCCATTTGATAGCCTACGAACAACTCATGACTACCGTTGCCGGGCTGAATGGCAGAGGTGTACAACTCATAGCTATATCCCAACACAGCTCCATGGAAACTGCCACCTACTAAAAAGGTGACGGAGTTGGTGGGACTATAACCCACGCCTCCATACATCATTCGCTTTTCGTGCTGGTAGACAAGTCGAGCGGTGACATCGCCCCGATAAGCGACACCGTCGGTACGTACCAACACAGAAGGCTGTATAGTTAAAAACGGATTTCTTAAGCGTATATTGTATCCAGCTGTTAAATAATAGGTAGCTTCAATGTGAAACTGGTTCTTTTCTGTTAAGTCGATAACGGGGGATGTCAGATGTTGAGCTGAGAGCCCCACATACCAAGATGAATGGAAATAATATAATCCTGCACCAATATCGAGTGCATTGCCCTTAACTTGCGTATTTGTAAAAGCGGGGTCATTGGCATCGGCAAGATTTAGTTTCGTACCATCAAAAGATTCGCTCAACATGCCTGCCTGCACACCTGTCGATAGTTTGCCACCAAAGAGTTTGAAGCGAAGCGCATACTGTGCTGCAAGTCGCTGATGCGTAAACAGTCCTATCTGATCGTTCATGAGTTGCACACCTCCTCCATGGTAGGCCTTTAAGAAATAGAAAGGCATATCTGCCGCAGCGTACATCGTTTTCGGATTGTTTTGAAATCCTACCATGCTCATGGCGTACGCTGCATTAATGTTCAATTGGTCTTGTTTGCCAACTGCTGCTGGATTAAATGAGGGTTGCATGTCAAAATAATGACTGAACGACGCATCATATTGCGCTCGCACGGTACACACACTCAAGAGCAGCAGCCAGAGAAAATATATCTTTCTTCGTTGCACGAATGGATAACGCAAGTTCTATTATTTTATTGCTTTCGCCCCATCTTTAATGAACATGTAATATTTATCGCAACGGACGTACACGGAATTTCACGGCACATCCGTGCCGCTCCGTGTCTTTCCGATGCTATAACAAACGATCATTTTAATGAAACAGCCGAGTACCGCGCCAGCAACGGTTACAAGCAATGACGTGGCGAAGTCCTACAAGATAACACTCCGAAACGTTGCACACCAATTAACGTTCCAAGCAAAGGCGGGGCGAAGCCCCAAAAGGAATATAGCCCATGGTAACACCATGGGTAAGCGGTAGTTAGCTAATGGGCGCGCTGTAAGCGCAAAAGGAATCAGAAAAGTATCATTTCTTTTACCTTCCTTTTGCTCGTTCAGAGCGCTAAATAAATGGTCAACTGTACCCAGGGCGAATGCCCTGGGCTATAAACTTATTGGGCTTTCAGCCCGTCTTTGCTGATATGCAATTAGCACGGTTATTGATAACACCTCCGTCAAAGCATTGTGTAACAGCCGCGGTTATGAGCAATGACGGAGCGAAGACCGCAAGGTGACACTCCAAGATATTGTCCAGCAACAGACGTTATGAGCAAAGGTGGGACGAAGCCCTACAAGATAACACTCCAAGACATTATCCATCAGCTGACGTTACGAGCAAAGACGGTGCGAAGTCCTACAAGAAAACACTCCGAAACGTTGCGCACCCGTTGACGTTACGAGCAATGGAGGAGCGAAGTTTAATAAGGTGACACTCCAAGACGTTGTGCACCAGTAAACGGTTTCGAGCAAAGACGGGGCGAAGCCCCAAAAGGAATATAGCCCATGGTAACACCATGGGTAAGCGGTAAACAACTAATTGGCGCGCTGTAAGCGCAAAAGGAGCCAGAAAAGTATCATTTCTTTCTTGCTCTTTCAGAGCACAAAAATGCTGAATTTTCTTTACAAAGTGCCTCTCATAACTCGCGTGTAGACAACCAACGAAAGAGTTGGTCGCAAATACGCCAAAAATGAGCAATATTTATAACGCGTTGCTATTGAGAAAGTTACATCAAAGTCGTCTCATTTCACTCGCAATTTTACCATTTTTTGTCGGCTAAAGTATTGGGATAAGCCTCCAATTTGCATGCTTTAATGCTCTTGAAGCATGTGAATAACACCTCTAATACATGTTTCCAAGAGCGTTAATTCAATATTTCAACTTGAAAAGGCGTCTATTTTGTTAAAATCAGCCCATTTTTGTATACCGTTTGCCTATTGATTTTTTCTATTTCGCAAATTTTGGATGGTCGTTTTTTGGTAAAATGATAGGACAAAAACAACAAATATCTTCATTAAAATTGAACACAGTCGCACGAGCTTTGTTTTTGTCTTTTTAGTGCATTTCATTGTTCAATAGCCGTTCAAAAATTGTCATCAGTGACTGCATAAAACGGACTGCACCAGAAAAAACAGACAGCAAAAAGGGCAAAACAAAGGGTGACAAGCACAATGCCGTCACCCTTCGTTTTACATTATTATTACTCAGATTATTATTGGCGAATAACCATCTTCTGATTCACAGTCTTACCGTTTATCTGCGTCGAAACGATGTACACACCGTTTGGCAGTTGAGCCTTGAGGCGATTCAGGTCTTCAGGCTGGTTCACATTGGCGACCCGTTCACCAGAAACGGTGTACACAACAGCTGGTCCATTCCATGTTGTCGTCGTTACCCCTTGAATCTCAGTAGGCAAATTGTCGAAAGAGGTTGCCGTGGTGTTTACCAGCATAAAGCGGTTGCTATCCACACCTGTATGACGCATGGTGTAGGTGTATGAGGTAACATCCTCACGCAAGTCAACCAACTGACGAGTAGTGTAGTCTACCAACTTCAGATGCTCGTATTGTGGCAGATTCTTCTTGCGGATGGTCAACGTGTACAACTCGCTGTCGCTACCCTCTACAGTCACTTGCTGCTGTGTGAGGTCGGCAGTGGTGTTCACCTGCATCTGTCCATCAACGGTTTGTACATACAGACTGGCAGGTGCATTGGTCAATAGTTTGCGACCATCCCAACCACGGTCGTAGCGGTCGGTGGTGCCTTCGGCCTCAATGAGCCAAAGCACATCGCTACCCTTGCTGCTCTCCAAAACCATCTGTACGGCGCCAGGCTCTGTCGTTGTGACCTCAAAAGGTTTCGCCATGGCTACCCGCTCGTTCTTCACTACGCTATTGTAATGTACTGTCACGGTAGCCTCATTGCCCAACTTGGTCTCTTCCTTGGTGAACTTCAGCAAGAAGCCCTGCATAGAAGGTATCGACTTGTAACCAATAGTTGCTGCCGCATCCTTAGGAACAGCCAAATAGCCACCTGCTGCCACGCTCAGGTTCTTCGAGCCTGTTTCCGACTTGTTTCCATACCAGTCGTTAAAACTACCCGTATGGTACACATACACCGTAGGATCAACCTCTGCAGGGAAGGTAAGTTGGGCAATATCGATGGCAGCCGTGTAAGAGTTTGCAAAGATGTTTTGTCCCAATCCCCAGTGCTTCTCGCCCACGTTGGTTGAGGTAGATTTTGTCACCTCAGCTGCCTGGCGTGTCAACGTTAAAGTATGGTCGCACAAGTTCAACTTACCTGTCAGGGCATATACCTTCGGTGCGTCCTGTGTCAACTGATAGCCCACGAATGGAGACATCGTGTTGTCCTTAGCCATCCAGCTCCACTTTTGATAATACTGCTTAGTACTGTTCTTGGCCTCGGAATAGTATTGCAGGTAAGAACCCTTGAATACAGGACTTGGTGCCATGTCCGTCACAGGAATACCAATCTGTTGCCATGTGTAAGGCTCTGCTTGTAGCGTGCGGCCCTTTGTAGGCGAACCATCGAGTTTGTCCTCAATCTTTAACATCTCGTTGCCTACCTTCTGTCCACGTCCATAGAGTTCTACCGTTGCATATACCTCAGACTTACATGGGTCGGCATACGATACGGCAAACGAGCCGCCGGCATCCTTTCCATTCTCGTCGGTCTTGATCACCAACTTCTTGGCATCGCCTGGCTGATTGTAACCTACTAACGCAGTAGAAACAACCACACTACTCTTCTTCGATACTACAAGAGCCTTTTCCGACTGGTTCTCCAGTGTTCCGATGGTCAGCACCTTGCCTTCTGGCAATACGCAATCATTCTTGGCAGCTCCTTTCTGTGCAGGGTTCTTGGGATTGGCATTGTTTGCCTCGGTAGCAAATACCACGTCCTCACCTTCTCCTGGCACTTTAACCGTCCAGTTGTTTTTATTTTCAAACTTGGTGTCCTCATTACCTACCCATAGGTTTTTCTCCATCGGTCCCGTGCAGTCGCCAACAGTGATGATTACCTTACGTTCGCCACCAGAGCTGCCAGCACAAGTAGGTATCGATTGTGCGAACTTGGTGCCTACGGTGAACTCATACCTTCCTGCTTTGGTGAATGTGGCATCTATGGCGTTACCTCTACCCACCTGTACCGTCTCTTGCGTGTCAAGGTCTTTGCGAGTCCATGTCACATCATACATATAGGTAGACACGGGTAACTCTAAATGGTTGGGAGCAAGTCCCTGACCATAACACTTCTCTGTCCACTCTGCTTCTACTTCAGGAATTCCTACAGGAGAGATATAAACGTTTGACACCTGTGCAGGGCAACCATTGCCATAATTATATTGTGCAGTTACCTGATACCAACCCTCTGCAAGCCCACTGAACACGCGAAGAGAAGCATCTGCGCTCTTATCTTCGTCGATGTGCGCTTTCTTAAGGACTTCTCCCACGGGAGTTATCACGTTATTCTGCTCTATAGCTTTTTTAATTTCGTAGTGCAACGGATAAGTAGCTTCATATCCATGTCTAATACCTACAGTGATAAGACCAGAGTTTGGATCTTTCAAATTGCACATGGCACCTTGCACCTCGAAAGCACCGTCGCCCTTGGAAGGATTGAATTGGAAAGCAAAGGTCTTGTTAGCAAAGTTGTTCACACCAATAGCTGCGCCATAATGTTTAGGAACATACGCTTGCTCGATAGGAGAATACACATGGTCATCTGTCTGCGCATTGATACCAACGGCAAATTGCCAATTGGAAAGATAAGGGCTTACTTCAATCGGTTTGCCTTCCTCAAAACCTCCAGGGGAATTATGTGAATCGCGCGGACCATTCGATTTATAATAATCCTGTGACAGGTTATTACAGTCCCCTAACCCAAAGTCGAAGCTAACCGTATTGTCTCCGCAACCTGCCTGAACCTTTACACCGTTCTTATAACCGCTGTCGTTGCGAGGCTGGTATTTGATAACGTCGCCTTCGCCAATGGTCAAACTCATCGGTGAGGAAATTTCGCCGCATCGACTAATGCGTATGACATACTCTCCAACGGGCAAATCGTAAATTTGGAGATAGCCATTGCGAGGCGTGGTCTTAAAATCAATAGGGAAGGACAAGGTATGCTCATATTCAACATTGCTCAAGAACGGTGTTGTCTTGAACGTGGTTGATTTAGCACCGTCCTTTCGCTCTATATGCACTCCGTATTGCATGGATTTCTTTGATACTATTATCGTTGCACCTGCGGTGTTCCCATGAATACCATAATCGCACCAAGCCTTTAAAGTTGATCCACTTTTAATGTCCAAGTTTTTAGGCATTTTCACTTCTACTTCCTTGGTCACGTTTACCACGTCGCAACCGTCGTCATAAACAAAGCGGTAGGTTCCGGGTCCATAATCAGTAACATCTACGGTTCTTTCATCATCTTCAAACAAAGTTCCACCACCTATCGGCACTTCAACTTGCAGGTCGTCCCAGTTGCCTGTCTCTGTATTCTTTTTCTGAAGCTTTGCCTTGGTTCCTTCAGGAAAATAATAATAAGTGCCACTCACCGTGGTAGAATATTTAATTTTAAATTCTTTACTGAGAACGTTACAATTCTCATCCGTATTGTAGTTGGAGATAGGAGTCAGTTTAAACGGTGCACTGAAACGAGAATCGTTTCCGCCATCACTACCAAGGTTCATATCCTTTGCATACAAGTAATTATCTTCTGTCATTACGCCCGTACACAAAGGCTTGTATTGCTTGATAAGCCGTTTATCTTGCTGACGACTTCCCTTGGGGCTTGCCTTGAACACTAAAGTGGTGGAGTAACTGTTTGACGAACTTTTCGTTTCGTCATACTCGAGATTCAAGACATCTTTAATTTGATACCACGCATCTACTCTAAGGCCACCGTTTTTCAACATTTCGGCTTGCTCTGCCCTGGCTTCCTTTGTGCTGCCCGAGACCCTAACAGCTACATAGTCTTGGTATTGACAGTTGCCAAGATACATTCTGGAATATGGCTTCCACCATAATTTAGGTGCAGCAGCCTGACCCATGGTAATATCTCCAACACTTACCGATGTTTGGGTAGTGGGGCATATACCATTTTGCGTGTCTGACGCTGTTACCTTCACCTTATCACCTTGTGAGAGTTTTGTAACTTTCCAAGTACGGGCGGCAATAGCATCGCTACCCGAAGTCTGGGTTGTCACCGTCCCGTCTGCACTTGTGATTTCAGCCGTATAATGGAAAGGGCCTAAACCATTTTTCACCGTTACCTCAACACTACCGTTGTTGCTACCATGGATAGAGCAATAGGGATCCGATTGGGTATAGGTCATGGTTGGCGAAACATACGTCTCGTTGATCTTCTTCACCTCAACCTGCCCAGCATACTCTTGTTTATTTTCGCTGGTGGTTTGGAAGTACACGTCGTATGTGCCCTCTGTAAGGTTATGCCATGTTTTAGTCCACGTGTTAGGATCGGTTGACGACTGCGTCAAATTGGCATCATCTCCCTGCGCCACACCATTAACAGTGATAACATCATTCGGCTTGCCCGGCTTACGAAGTTGTGCCGAACCATTAGGCTTCTCGCTGTTGGTGCCTGTCACACTTAGCGTAACCGAACCTCCAGTGGCTCCACAACCAATGTCTATCTTAGACACTTTGTAGGTGTAGTTCTGGGCAAAAGCCGCCACACCAAAGGTGAGCATCATGACGAGCATGAGCAGGCAGCGTTGCCATAATTGAGGTCTATATGACCTCGAAGAAGTAAAATTTTTCATTGGATTTTCTTTAAATCTTTTTTTTCTGTTTCATAACATACATACAGCATTGAAGCCTTATTCGCTCCACCCTGCACTCATGTCGAAGTCTTCCTCATAGAATGCTCCTTCCTTTGCATCAATAGGTTTCATACCCCCATTGTCACTCACTCCCGCATTGGGACCGATTTGCATGGGTAGCAATAAGATGCTTGGTGTTACATAACTTTTCCTCATATTCTCAATTTTTAGTATTTATTCGTTACTCTACAAGGCAAGCCTGTCTTATCGGACGGTAGCTTACCATAGTTGGTATCATTAAAAACAAATCTTATTGTCAATGTGTGACGGTCGATGCAGATAGAAAACTTGCCTATTTACAAGGCGTCACATGTAGTACTGGCATAAATTTGAGGCAAAGTTATCAAGTTTTGTTAAATTTACCCCCCCCCATAAAGTTAATTATGTTTAATTGCTGGAAATTTAACAAGTTTGTAACCTATCGCAGTTATCTAAAACGTGGTTCTTGAATGGCCATAAACAAGAAAAAGAACGAAAACAAAGTAGGGACGTACCGCCCGTGTAACTGCAAGAAAAAGATGTTTTCAACTATCCAATATTTATTTGATTGGACACATGAGCTATGCGGCCCTTCACGATATGATTTCACTTTCGTTACATGGTAAGGAAAGAGTGAAGCGCAAGGAACAAAGACTATTTAAAAAACAGAAAGCCCATGACCCGTGGGATTCAATGTAGCAGAATCCAGCGAGTCATGGGCATGACATGACAAACAATCAAGGTGTCGTAAGTACAAATGCGTTTCCTTGTTGACGCATCACCTTTCTTAATACTCGTCCTCGTTAAAGAGGAAATCTTCCTTGGTAGGATAGTCGGGCCATATATCTTCTATACTGTCATATACATCCCCCTCATCCTCTATCTCTTGCAGATTTTCCAATACTTCCAAAGGAGCACCAGAACGAATCGCATAATCAATAAGTTCTTCTTTGGTAGCGGGCCATGGCGCATCTTCTAATTTCGATGCTAATTCAAGTGTCCAATACATAGTGTTACAAAATTATATGTGTTAATCTTCGTGCGTGCAAAAATAGTGATTTTTATAGAATCACCAAGGATATTCCCATTTTTTTTCTGTTACCTTGGCTTGAAAGTTGATTTTTCGTGCCAAGACATACAAATAATCAGACAACCGATTCATATATTGAAGTGCTTCGGGTTGGATAGGTATGTGAGCATGAAAGGAAATCATACGTCGCTCAGCTCGTCGACAAACCGTTCGGCATACATCGGCTTGCGCCGCACAACGGCATCCACCAGGCAACACAAAAGCTGTTTGTGGAGGCAATTGCTTCTCAATTTTATCAATCTCCTTCTCGATTCCTTGCACTTCAGTAGCAGGAAGGAGATAACGCTGACGCTTTTCGGGCTGCGCGGGATCTGAAGCTAAATAACTACCAATGACAAACAATAAAGACTGGATATGGGTCACAAAAGCCTTGTCATACTGATGATGCAGCATCGGGCGTAAGAGTCCCAAGTGGGCATTGAGCTCGTCTAAGGTACCAAAAGTCTCAATACTCAAATCATCTTTCGCAACACGACTTCCCCCAATTAAGCTGGTGGAACCGTTATCCCCTGTTTTTGTATAAATTTTCATAGTGTCACATGAATTAAGTTGGGTATCATCATCGTCTTATCAGATTTCTACAAGCTTCTCGGAAAGGAAACAAAAGATAACAAGACAGAACCCATAGTTATGAAATATTTAGTTACGGTGGTAATGTTAGTGTCCACCTTAAAAGATGAGTCGATAATGCCCAATTGTTTTTGTTGAATCATAGAGTATGATACCACAATCAAACAAATCGAAAGTTAAATAATCACGGCAACGTGTCACCATCTCTTTCCAAATACGTCGACAGCGCCGATTCGATGAAATGCCTTCTACAATAAAAAAGGTTCCATTTCGTGGTTGCGCAATAAAACGCAAAAAGCAAGACTTCCAATCCTCCTCCAAATGGACTAAATAGACATCAGGTATCAAAGAAGCGTCCTTGGCATCTCGCAACTCACCAAACAATAACTTAGATGGTGGATAACCTGCCTGAATATACCGACCATAGAGTGCAGCATGGGGGGTACGAATCAACCAATGGTTGGGAGTTTCAGCACGTGCAAAGCGAAAGAGCAAGCGAGCTAACCGTAAGGATGCGCTTGAATCCGCTGGCATAGCTTCCTGCAGCACACGATATGCCTTATAATCTGTACGGTCATTGACAACTTGGGTGACAAAATGATAAGCCCAAGGAGGCTGGATGCCAAAACCCAAAGCACGTGGCCAACGACAAAGCCATGCTAACTGCCGTCGCAAACGATAACTGATAGATGTTATATGATAGTTGTTCATTCCTTTTCTACTCTTGCACAAAGATAATAAAAAATTCAAGAGCTGGCATGACCCAAGCAAAAATAAACAGACAAAAATCATTTACTTTTTAACTATCCTCACCGTACACCCTTTCTCGTCTTCCCACAGTATGCCCCCTTTCGTAACAATCCACAGCGTACCACCTTCCGTAACCTTTCACACCTTGACATCCTTTTCCGATTATCCACACCATGCAGCCCTATATCTCTTGCAGCCTATAAACACAAAAAAACCTCCAGCATCGGTTGAGACACTGGAGGCGTGAAGTAAAAAAGGCAGCTACCTACTCTCCCACATTGCATTGTAGTACCATCGGCGCAAGCAGGCTTAACTTCTCTGTTCGGAATGGGAAGAGGTGGAACCCTGCCGCTATAACCACCTGATAAAGGGGTTGACAAATCTTCACAAGCAAAACATGAATAAAATAAAATGTACCTTTTTGTTGACGTGTCTATTTCCATAGCACGACAACACACGATACAACTGAAAGAATGGCTCACAAAAGAAAGTCTTGGGCAATTAGTAGTGCTCGGCTTTGCCATCGCTGGCTTTACACCTGCACCCTATCAACGTCGT